>JASKZZ010000012.1 GCA_030147335.1 Herpetosiphonaceae bacterium
AGTGATGCTTGACGTTCTTCATTACTGTTGGTACGTTGTACATAACGAGAATTATTTCACAAGTACGCGATGAACAATGTGGCGTACGGGATGTGCAACTTCATATGAACAAACTGCTTTTGGTTTTTGTACTGGGCTTAATGGTGCTAACCGGCTGTGGCGGACCGTATCAATTTGCCGGTACCACGATCCAGTCGCCGCGTCCCGCCAATGATTGGACGCTTCCCGATCATCAGGACCGTCCGTTTCAGCTAAGTGCGCAGCGCGGAAAGGTTGTTTTTGTATATTTCGGTTATACGAACTGCCGCGATTTTTGTCCTACCACTATGGGCGATTGGAAGCAAATCCGGCAGCAACTTGGCGATGATGCTGACCAAGTTCAATTTGTGATGGTGACAGTTGATCCTGAGCATGATACCCAGCAGGTGCTTGGCGAGTATCTGGGCCGTTTTGATCCCGCGTTTATTGGTTTACGGCCAACGCAAGAGCAGCTAGAAAGTTTGAGCAAGGAATATGGCGTTGGCGTCGATAGCCACGCGGCGGGACATGACAAAACTCAATTGCACGGCACGCATTCCTACTTGCTTGACCCGCAGGGCCAACTACGTGTTGTGTATCCGTATGATGTCGATACGGAGGCGATTACAAGCGATATCAAACAATTGCTCCGTTCCAGTTCCATTGTATCGAGATAATTTGTCCTAACGCAAGGAGGCCACCAGTTCAAAAATTGGTGGCCTCCTCCGATCGTCCCGCTCACTCGTCGGTAGCTTAGTCTTCAGGACGGGGTCGCGCGCCAAGTGTTACTTGCAGCTCTTGCTGCTGACCTCCGCGTACAATGGTTAGGGTAACAGTCTGACCGACTTCGGTATCTGTTGCTAGGTAATCGATGATGTCGTCACTACCATTAACTACTTGATCATCGATCTTGATAATAATGTCGCTTTCAGCAGGATAGCGGTACCCATTAATTGTAACGATCCCTTCCTCACTGGCACGTAATCCAGCTTTATCGGATGGCCCGCCTTCTTGAACGCTGCCAACAAAAACTCCGTTTTGGACGGGAAGGTTCAGCTGCTTCGCAACCGCTACGGTCACTGGATTGTTGCCGAAGCTGATGCCAAGGAACGGATGCTCGTAGCGTCCAATCTCGATCAGGGCTTTAGCGACCTTCGCTACCGTGTTGGAGGGCACCGCAAAGCCAATACCTTCAAAGCTGCCGCCCTCGGAGCGAATTGCGGTGTTGACACCGATGACCTCGCCACGGCTGTTAAACAACGGACCGCCTGAGTTGCCGGGATTAATTGCCGCATCGGTTTGGATGACGTCGGCAATGCTGAAAAAGCCGCCGCCGGTCGAGCGCCGATTTTCTACGGTTCGTCCGCGCGCGCTAACAACGCCAGTCGTTAGCGTCGTTTGGAGGCTAAATGGATTGCCAATCGCAATCGCGCGTTGGCCAACGAGCACTTGCCGTGAGTCGCCCAGGGGCAGCGCGCGCACTCCTTCCGGCAGCTGTTCAACCTTGATCACTGCAAGATCCGCATCGACATCGGTGCCCACAACGGTTGCCTCGATTGTCAGGCCACTCGTGAACGATACTTCGATCAGCTTGGCGTTTTCAATGACGTGATTGTTGGTGACAATATGGCCCTGGTCGTCAATAACAAATCCTGAGCCAGCCGCCTCAAAATTAAACTCCGGCTCTGTCTGATCCGAGCCTTCGGGCGCTGGAGAACTGTCTGGCGCTGGAGAACCGTCTGGATTTAGCTGCTCAAAAGGACTCCGCGGCCCATCGGGATCGTTGCCCTGGATACGAATCGCAACAACGGCTGGACTACGCTCTTGAAAAAGCCTCGTCAGCAGCTGGTCTTCGGCATCAAACTCCGCCGTCTGCTCTGGACGGAGCGTGGGCACGGGAGCGGCCTGCGTTTCAATTGAAACTGGCTGGCTAGCCGTGTTTGTTGTAACTGCAGGCACGGGAGCTGGTCTTAAGCCTGCGCCCAGGAACCATAAGCCCCCGAGAATGCCACCAATGATCACTGGAACAATCAGCAGTGGCAGCAGAAAAATCGAGCGACGGGACATGCGAACCCCTTGATATATTAACGTAACAACGATTGACGTATCTTTGTATTCTACCATTATCAGCCGTTGAGTTCTGCTGTTACATGGTAAAATATCTGTGCTGATGGACATAATGATTGTTTTTAAGGACCCATGCGTACAGTTTCTACACCACAATCTCGATATCGCTCACCACTCGGCATTGTTGGAATGCTGGTACTCCGTATATGCGAGCTAGCTCTGCTCGGCGTGCTTGTTTCTGCTGTGGTTGGCTTTGCTTTATATCGCTATTACAGCCGCGACTTGCCGGACCCAGCCCAGCTTGCAACGCACCGGCCTTTTGAAACAACGCGTATTTATGCGCGTGATGGTCAAACGCTGTTGTATGAGTTGTATGATGCCGGACAGCGCATTGTTGTGCCGCTTGATCAGGTGCCGTGGGCGCTCAAGGCGGCTACGATTGCAGTTGAGGATGCTGACTTCTACGCCAATCCGGGTGTGGACATTCGCGGTATTGTGCGTGCGCTGTATCTCAATCGTCAAGGCACCATTCGTTCTGGCGCATCGACCATCACCCAACAGGTAGCGCGTAACGTGTTACTCTCGCCTGAGGAGCGCAGCGAGCAATCGTATAGCCGCAAGCTGCGTGAAGCGATTCTGGCCTACCAGATGAGTCGGCGCTTTTCCAAGGACCAGATATTATCGTTTTATCTTAACGAAGTGTATTACGGCAACATGGCGTATGGTGTTGAGGCAGCTGCGCAGGGCTACTTCGGCAAGGCAACGCGTGATCTTACGCTGGCGGAAGCATCAATGCTGGCGGGGCTGGTACAGTCGCCGACTGACCTCAATCCAATTATCAATCCTGATGGAGCCAAGGCGCGGCAGCGGATCGTGCTGGATCTGATGGTGAAGCAAAACATGTTGTCGCGCGAGCAAGCCGACGCTGCATTCGCAATGCCACTTCAGCTCCGCCCGTCGCAAACCGATATTCGCGCGGCGCATTTTGTGTTTTATGTTCGTGATCAGCTTGAGCAGCAGTATGGTGCCGAAATGCTGAGTCGCGGCGGTCTGCGGGTGGTAACAACGCTCGATCCGGCGATGCAGGGCATGGCCGAGCAGGCGGCTAGCAAACATATTGCGGAGCTGCAAAAACGTAATGCTAATAATGCGTCAATTGTGGTTATCGATCCCAAAACAAGCGAAGTGCTGGCGATGGTCGGCTCGGTTGATTACAACAACGCAGCAATTGATGGCCAGGTCAATGTGGCGCTATCGCCTCGTCAGCCGGGTTCGGCGCTGAAGCCTATTGTCTATGCCGCTTCGATGATTAACGGCTGGACGCCAGCTACGGTTATCTGGGACGTGCCGCTCGACGTTAATGGCTACAAGCCGATGAACTATGATCGGAAGTTTCATGGCCCACAGCGGTTGCGGCTGGCGCTGGCTAACTCGTTCAACATTCCGGCGGTCAAAGCGTTGCAGCATACCGGCGTTGATGCGTTTATCGACCTAGCGCATGACATGGGCATCACGACCCTGCAAGAGCGTGACAAGTATGGACTTGCGGTTGCGCTTGGCGCCGGTGAGGTCAAGCTGCTGGATCTTACAACAGCATACTCTACCTTTGCTAACAGTGGCTATGCCCGCCCGGCGGTCTCGATTTTGCGCGTTTCAACAAATCGCGGCGAGGTGCTGGATTCCTACGATCCGCCGCAGGGTACACAGGCGCTTGGCCCGAATGGTCCTGGCGTCGCGTATCTTATCAGCGATATTTTGAGCGACAATGATGCTCGCACGCCAATGTTCGGTCCTGAAAGCGTGATGCGTTTAGAGGATGACCGACCGGCTGCCGTCAAAACGGGCACGTCCAACGACTACAAGGATAGCTGGGCGGTTGGTTACACCCCCGAACTGGTGGTTGGTGTGTGGGTTGGTAACAGCGATAATACTCCGATGCAGGAGGTTGCTGGAGCGAATGGAGCTGGTACGATTTGGCGCGAGATCATGGAGCAAGCTCATGCCGGGAAACCACCCCAGCCATTTGAGCGTCCGGCCTCAGTAGAAGAGATCAAGATTTGTCGTTCTACAGGCATGACGACACCCGGTTGTTCCGATGAGATTACTGAGCGTGTGCTCAAAGGTAGTGCGCCGAAACCTGCGCCTGGGCAATCAATCACGGTAACGGTTGGTGGTGACGGCTCCTGCTTGGCCACGGATTTGACGCCAATATCGGAGCGTCGGGAACAAACATTTTTGCTGCCGCCGCCCGAGGCGCGAGATTGGAGTGGCCCTCAGCCTCCAACACAGCCATGTGTTGCTGCTCCATCGGCTGATGGGACAACAGTGCCCGCTGGACCGGACGTTGTTGCAGAGATCGATGCGCCTGTTTCCGGTGCGACGCTTGGCAGCACAATCAGCGTCACCGGCAGCGCGGCAGGGTATTATACGCTCTCGTATGGTAGTGGCGAACAGCCGAGTACATGGACACCAATTGCCAATGGTCTTGGCGGTGTGTCACATGGTTTACTGGGGACGTGGGATACTAACGCATTGCAAAGTGGGGTGTACACGTTGCAGCTCGAAGTATCGTTACCCGGCAGCCCAACACAAACAACCACAACGATGGTTCGCATTGACCATGAGCGTGTATCGGCGCGGCTCATTCTCCCTGCGCCTGATAGCAAAGTTTCTTCCGGTACAACTGTGCAGCTGCTTGCCGAAACCAGCGGTCCTGTGCGTCGCGTTGAGTTTGTGGTCGATGGACAGGTTATTGGCTCTTCGGAGCAGGGTAGCAGCTGGAGCTGGTTAACTAGTGGTAGTGGCCGTCATACATTAGAAGTTGCCGCCGTTGATGCCGATGGCAAACGGGTTGTAAGCTCGCCGGTTAGTGTTCTGGTAGAGTAGCGCTTGCGGTAGATGGGTCGTTTGGATAAGTTGACAACAGGTAGGGCCATCGCTACAATTGAGATATAAATAACAATCTCCGTAGTGTGCCATAAAGGAACGCAGAAACTCATGGAAAGCCAACCGACAACCCAACTAAGAATGACCGGCAATCGTCAGGTCGTACTTGAGGTGTTGCGGTCCACGAAATCGCATCCAACTGCGCAAGACGTGTTTTTATCAGCACGGGATCTCCAACCTCAGATTGGTTTTGCAACCGTGTACCGAACCCTTGATTGGCTTGTACAGCATGGTCTAGCGCAAGAGGTGTATCGCGATAAAGATGGGGCTGCGCACTACGACGCAAACGTGGCCCGCCACGACCATGCGATCTGCAATCGCTGTGGCAAAATCTCCGACGTGGAAGCACCGTTGCACGCGCTGGCATACGCGATTATCGAGCGAGCGAGCGGCTTCCGCATTGATTGGCACGCAACCGAGTTTTCCGGCTTGTGCAATGCCTGCGCAGACGATTAGTTCGTCCGCAATAACCAGCCAAACTAGCCAAACAACGTGAGGAACATATTTCCTCGCGTTGTTTGTTGTACCAAGATTTACTGCTGGCCAAACACTGCTGTCCAGTAGAATCGCCATTGACTGTTGGGGTCGGTTACTTCGCCTACACCGATGTCAGTGTTGTCACAGGTCAGAATAATTGCTTGATGGCCTGGGCTGTTCATCCAGCCGTCCACTACGGCCTCGGCAGTCGCATAGCCTGCAGCAATAATTTCACCACTTGCAAAGAACGAATAATCGGCGTCGCCGGCACGTTGGAAAAAGCTGCTGCCGTCAGAGCCGGTGTGGCTCAAGGTGCCTTGGGCTGCCATATCCTGGCTGTGTCGTTCTGCGGCAATCCCAAGCTCATGATTTGGCTGAACCGCTGGACAGCCTGCTGCTTGCCGTTGCTGGTTAATCAGCTGCATCACCGCTGACTCCTCCTGGCTCCACGCCGATTTCATAATGCTAACAACGGGTACAAATACACGATAGTTTGTTGTTGCTCCTGCATGTACCCTAGGACTTGCAAGCGCCAAGCTCGACAGGAGGGCGAGCACGAGTGTAACGATGTATCTATTTTTATTGTAGTGCATGCTATTTAATCCTTTGTGGTTCCTGGTTCAACTCTATGGCGCACAGCGTACCGACCGAGTGCGGTCTCAACAATAGCGAGGAAGTCCTGCCTGGCTCCCTGGTTTCGGGCTGGTGTTTCTGATACGCTCCCGAGTACCACAATGGCAACCGAAGGATTATGCGTGGACGACCTGCTTTACTATCTTGGATTCAACCGTGTGGCCGGCATCGGTCCGGCCCGGCTCGACCGTATTTTGACTTATTGTGGCTCGTTAGCTGATGCCTGGCACGCAGCCGCTCCCGATCTTCTTGCAGCCGGACTTGACCAACGCTCGACTCAGGCATTAATACAGACACGGCGCACACTGGATTTGGAGGCTGAATATGAGCGTAGCACTGCCCTCGGCATTCGCCTCATATCCCGCAACGATCCAAGTTATCCGCCGCTACTGGCACAAACAACGCATCCCCCATTTTTGCTCTATGTTCGAGGCACATTAACCGAGAATGATCGCTGGGCACTGGCAGTGGTTGGAACGCGTCAGGCTAGTACGTATGGCAAAGATGTTACGCGCAAGCTAGTGACGGATTTGGTAGCTGCGGGCGTGACAATTGTCTCCGGCTTGGCGTTAGGCATTGATGCAGTGGCGCATAATGCTGCCTTAACAGCAGGTGGGCGGACACTCGCCGTCCTTGGCAGCGGCGTTGACCAGATCTATCCTCAAAGCAACTACCAACTCGGCATCACAGTTCCGCAGCAAGGAGCGCTTATCTCCGAGTATGCAATCGGTACGCTGCCGACGGCAACCAATTTCCCGCCACGCAACCGGCTTATTTCTGGATTATCGCTAGGAGTGCTGGTGGTGGAAGCAGCGCCAAAAAGTGGGGCGTTGATCACCGCCCAGTTTGCAGGTGAGCAAGGTCGGGATGTGTTTGCAGTGCCCGGTAATATTTTTTCGCCACGCTCAGAAGGAACGCATCGCTTAATCAAGGACGGCGCGTCACTTGTAACCTGTGTTGATGATATTTTGGACGCGCTTAATCTACAGTCAGCGGTTGTGCAGCAGGAAATGAGCGCAATTATGCCCGAAACCCCGATTGAGGCGGCGCTGCTGGCGCTGGTGGAAGACGAGCCGCGTCACATCGACGAGCTGCGGTTTCACAGTGGTTTGAACACTCCCGAAGTGTCGGCAACTCTTGCGTTGTTGGAGCTTAAAGGGTTAGTGCGGCAGGTAGCCGGAATGCATTACGTGCTGGCACGCGAGTCGGGTGTGACGTATCATATTGAATGAGTATCTGCTTGGCTTTCATACTGCTCCTGTGGATACACCACAGGAGCTTTTTTGTGTGTATTTAGTGGTCCATGTGCGGCATCATGATGATACTGGATAAGCCGTAGGCCTGCTTATACAGCTGCGCAAAGAACAGAAATTGTTGCGGCGATGTGTGATACAACAACGATGGATTGTGCTATACTCGCTTGTACTTACACATTCTAGTCCTACATTCCAGCACATACCTGCAAAACTCCAACGCCATTAACAGCGTTACGAAAGGACATTGGTATGCGCAAGGCGTTGACCGGCTTATCCTTGGCAGTGCTTACGTTGGCTAGTCTCGCGATCATTGTATATGCTAGCTACGCTGCCCAACACGGGATGCTCGCGGTCGCGGGGTCGAAAATTGTCCGGCCCGCTGACACGATTATTGTAGAGGACCAGGCGGTCGATGAAGGAATGATCATTGCCAGCCAGGTCGTAGCTAACCAGGATGGATGGGTTACTGCTCATACGCTCCAATCCAGTAGTAAACCGATTCTTAATCAGATTGTAGGTACAGCAGCGATCAAGGCTGGATCGCACGAAAACGTCCGCATCAAGATTAACTCCGGTTTCTCAACAGGCGACAAGGTGCTGTTGATGCTGCATGTTGATCAAGGTGCCAAGAACGTGTTGGAGTTTCCGAGTGGCGCGGATGCACTGGTACAGATTGATGGTCGTCCAGTGACAACCTCATTCAACGTTGTGTCAGGCATGGCTCACCCTGCCGGTTTTATTCCCGCCGCTGGATTAAGTCAGCTTTCGGTGGTGTGGTATGTCGCGCTAGGCTGCTTGCTAATGTTTGCTGGCTGGCGTGTACGTTACTATGGCCGTCCACGCAGTGCTGTTGTCTCGTAACGCATTCTTAATTGCTCGATTTGTGCAGCGTGGGTGACATGCTCTACCTGCGCTGCGCCCCGATGGTACGCGACTCGAGTCGTTGAGATGAACAGCAGTACCTTTTGACCCAGCCTCCGTGTTCCCTGCCGCCGACATATTCAGCTACAATGTCGGTTAATATCAGCTAAATCGTCCCGCATTATAATAACCAGAATGCCCCCTGTGCTGCTTGGAGCAACGAGTATGGTACGATAACGCGTACCATTTCGTACGCTTTTGCAACCATTCTACAGATTCTTTACAAGCGTGCTGCAACAGGACGAGAAGGGATTTAGGTGTGTCAAAACAATGGTCTGGGCTTGTTATTGCGCTGCTTGCGGTGGTGATCGCAATGGCAGCGGGATTTGGTGTTGCGATGCTAGCAACAACGGTAATCAAGCAGCCCACAGTCGAGATTTCTGCTGCACCCACGGCAATTGCTCCCACCAGCATCACTGATATTGAGACTGCTACAGCAATCGTCGACAGCGTGCCCACAGCAGGATCGTTCATTGGTACTGAACCCAGCATTGCCACAGCTGTGAGCACGCCTACCGCTTCAGCGGCTGTTGTCGGTGAGACACCTGCATCCGCTGGCGAGCAGGAGCAACCGATTATCGACACGGATTCTGACGTACGGCAAGCAATTTTTGCTGAAGACACCTTTAGCTCTTCTTCAAGCGGCTGGCCGGTTCATGCGACTGATACCTGGAGTGCGCAATATGTGGATGGGCGCTATCAACTAACGCTCAAGGGGAAGCCAACCATTGGGTTCTCGTTCCCATTGCCTACAGACCAATATCGTCTGGGTGTTGACGTAGGAGTGCGTGGTGGCAGCGCCGGTATTGTTTTTTTGTTTGCCGAGCCATCTACGTTTTATCAACTCGTTATTGATGAACAAAATCGTTATGCAGTCCAACGCGTGGACGGCGACGTTGTGACCAATCTGGTTGATTGGACGCCCAGCGAATCAATTGGTCCAAGCGCTGAAAATCGGCTGAGAGTGCGACGTGAGGGCACGTTGGTTCACTTTTTTGCCAATGAAGAACTGCTGACAGATTTTGTTGTACCGCCCGGCGAGGTCGTTAACCGCTATGGCTTTGTTTTAAGTAGCCAAAATGGCGAGGCGGAAGCGACATTTGATAATCTAGTCGGTCAACGGTTGTTAGTGCCATAGCCCATTGATGTAAACAATTAGCCTACGCTCCAACCGATTGGGTGGAGCGTTTTTGTTGTTCTCGGCTGCGGCTTGGGCTACAATACCTTGAAACAACGGTAAACACGGAGAGCATGGTAGGTGCAATGCATGTTCACAGGGGGTACTTTCTTGTTAACTGCTGTACTTGGATCATGGCTCACGCAACGTGTCATCTTGATGGGAAGAAGTTGCGTAGTGGCAGTTGTTAGGCAAGGATTTCTTCGCATGATGCAGTCGGTTGATGAACGTGTGCGCGAAGCACAGCAGTTGGTGGTGGATGTGGCCCGCACAATTAACGGCTCGCTTGATCTGTTGGCTGTTGCAAAAACTGTGGTCGATGCAGCAGTTAAGGTGGTCGGCAGTGATCGCTGTGCGATCTATCTTGTCAGCGCCGATCAGACCACCGTACAACCGTTGTGGGGCATTGATGTCAACGATCCAACTAGCGCCGAGCAACTTTTCTTCCCCAATCCAATTGCTATTGATTCGCTGCCGATGCTGCGCTACTCGCTGTCTAACCCGGAGCCGATTGTGATTGAGGACACTGAGCATCACCCGCTCAGTAATCCCGATCTTTTTCGGTTTTTCGACACCCGCACGGTGATTAATGTTGGTCTTCGTGGACCGGATGGTCGGGTCTTTGCGCTGATGCCATTTCTTTGGACCGGACAACCTCACGTGGTGAGGGAAGACGACATTTTTTTTGCTCAATCATTAGCGGCGTTGGCTGAGGTTGGTTTGTCAAACGCGCGGCTGTTTGCGCAAAACGAGCGGGAACGAACCCGTGTAACTGCGATTAATGCCGTGGCACGTGACGTTAACAGCGGACAAACCCTCAACGATACATTGACACGCGCTATCGGCAATGTTGTCACTCAGTTGGTCGGCGATGATGGTTCGATCTTTTTGATTAACAGTCACGGTGACGCGATTATTGGCGCGGCTGAAACCGATGTGATCGGCACGTCCAGAGTTGGTGTTACGTTTCGACTTGAAGACTCCCCCAATATTGCTCGTGCGGTCAACCGGCAGCGGTTACTGCTGGTGACACAGGACGAAGCATTGGGCCAAGAGCGGGATTGGTTCGCGTCGTTAAACATAAGGGCAGCATTGTATGTGCCGCTGCTGTCACAGGGACGACTGGTCGGCATGGCATTTGTGAATTATGTTGATCAAGTGCCGCGTCTGGAAGCAGACGATGAGCGATTTGTGGGTGCGTTGGCAGACCAGTGTGCGCTGGCGATTGAACGTGCTCAGTTGCTCGATGCGGCCTCGACACAGGCTGCTGAGCTGGAAGCGGTGATCACACAGATGGGCGAGGGCGTAGTCATTGCGGATCGAGAAGGGCGGATTACGCTGGTAAATGACTATGCAGCCAAGCTGCATGGCGTGGCGTCACTCGATGTTAAGCCGCAGGGTTATAGTGAAACATATAGCTTGTATCGCATTGACGGCACCGTGTATCCGCCGCTTGAGCTACCGCTGAGCCGCGCGGTGTTGCATGGCGAGACAAGCATCAATGCGGAGTGGCGCATTCACCGACCAGATGGCAGTGAAGTGATTGCGAGCGGTAGCTCAAAACCGGTTATCGGACCAGATGGCGAGCAGCTGGGTGCGGTGCTTGTGGTTCGCGATGTGACTGCACGGCGTAAGCTCGAAGCCGAAAAAGATCAGTTTTTGTCGGTCGTCAGCCACGAGCTTAAGACCCCGTTGACGACGATCAAAGGCTTATCAGAGCTAGCGCAGCGTCGCATTACGCGAGGCGCAAATCCAAGCGATGTGCTGAGTAACCTAGATGGCGTGTCCAACCAGATCCGCCGTATGGAAGTGCTGATCAATGATCTGCTCGATATTCAACGGCTTGAAACCGGATTGTTCCCACTCGTGTGCAAGCCAAGCGATGTAGCTCAGCTTGTATCCGAAGCGCGTGAGCGTGCCCAATCCATGACGGACCGGCATAAGGTGGATATAAGCTTGCCGAATAACCAATCGTTAGTGGCAAACGTGGACAAGGGGCGCATCGAACAAGTGTTGGATAACCTCCTGTCGAACGCGATCAAGTATTCGCCCGACGGCGGCACAATTCTGCTGACGCTGGTTGAAAAGGATCGCCAAGCGGTTCTACGAGTGCAGGATCAAGGTATTGGTATTCCCGACCAGGGCCGCGAGCATTTGTTTGAGCGGTTTTACCGTGGTCCGAACGTACCGGCAAGTGAGTACGGCGGGTTGGGCATCGGGCTTGCATTAAGCCGTGACATTGTGCTGCGACACGGTGGAATGCTGGAGTTGGAAGTTACCAGCCCACACGGTTCGACGTTCAAGCTTTGCTTGCCACTGGTTGAAGCGCTTCCATAGGGCTGCGTTATGCTTTAGGTGACTAACTTCGTGCATACACTGGTGCAGGGTTTGGGCTCGTGTTCACCACCGCTCTGAACTCATTCCCACCAGTTGCGCTCGGTCTCAGAAAGGTGCTGGCGCGTTTCAGTTCGCGTCGGTACCTCATTTTTGTAGTTGAGCCGTCCAAGCCCGGTTGTTGTGATTATTGCAAGCAGAATTAGTAAACCATTAAAGACAACACCGATACCGACCATCGCGAGACCGGGAATGGGGCCAACCGTCGCACGTTGCAGTAGCTCTTCAATATTGGTCGTCGGTTGTGGATGTATCCCGACCTTGACAACCCAACTGAGCACCAATACCGCAAAGATCCAGCTATAGTTACGCCGCAAGCGCCGTCCGACTGCTTCCCAGAGCGTAATTGTAAAATGCGGATGCAGCAGGTCGGTGGCCAGCAGTTCGCGCCAGTGCTCTTCAACGATGTCGGTCGAGTTCGGTACGAGCAAGTCGGCGAAAAACTCGGTTTCCATCAAGCGTACCCGCGTGCGCCAAAGATCGTAATAACGGTAGCGCCGCGCCTCGATAAACAGGAAGAACGCGATCAGCAGCGAGTTCAGCAAGATCATAACATGGGTGTTATTTGGACTGCTGAAGGCAAACGATAGTGTTGCGCCAGTGGTAAGCACGGCCCAGTTGGTGGTGCCGTCCAGTCGTGTCCGCCATGTATTTGCCCGTGACACTTCGCCACGATACAGATGCACCAATGCTGTATTAAATTCGCTGGGCGTGAGCGGTCGAGCGGTTGGAATTTGGGTGGACGCGACTCGTGGGCTATCAGATGTGGGATAGCCCGGTCGTGCTTCTATGTCGCGTGGTTGAATTGTCATGCTCGTATGTTTGCTTCGTGCTAATTTGCACTTGCGCGTTGCCAGCTGTCTAACATAATGTACAAGTTCTATTGTAGCATTACACGCGCGAATGCGCGACTGCAACTCTGTTCACGCTCCGTCCTCGCAGATGTACCAGTGTCCGGCGTAGTGTTGCCTAGCCGACACGCTCATACAATTGCTGCGTTTCTCATCCTGTCACCTGCATATTTGCTACATCCAGCCCATCACCCGCCACTCCGCACGCCGTGATTTTAGTTGAAAAGCCAAAGTAGGAGCATGCCGACTGATCTGTTTTTCAACAGCATCCAATGTAGTCTCGCCGACAGCGCGTCCTACTGCTGCGGCGCCTGCGGCAATGGAAAAGCGCAACCAATCAACGATCCACTGGGCAGCACCGGCTGGTCCAAGCACCCGCAGCGCGGTCGGGATGATCGGCTTATAGATTTTCAGTGTGTGGTTGACAATGCGGCCATAGTCGCGCCACGTCATCTGATCTTGGAAGAATCGAACCGCTACCGCGACGCCCACCTCATTCATGACGCGAGCAAAGATATTCTGAAGCCGGTTAACATCGCTGGGATTGTCCCACGGCTGCATAAAGCGGCTGAATACCCAGTTAAGCGCGACATTTGACTGATAGGCGCTGATATTGCCAAGCGTTTTTGGCGCCAGCAGATTGTCGTGAAGCGCGTCGTTGAGCAGCGATGTGGTGCGATGAAGATTGCGGACGTGGGAGCCGAAGCCGCAAAAGGTTAGCGGTGATTGCTGCGCAGCTGAGTCGCCGACCGGCAGTACGCCTGGAAGCAGCGGTACCGTAAGTCTGCGCTGCGTATGGCGGGCTGGAATAAAGCCATACACCGGCTTAATATGGCGGAAGTGCGGACCCGGTCGTTTATACGTCGGCAACAGCGCGAAATAATCCTCGAACAAGTCAAGCAGCGATCGGCGCGAGTCATGATTTGAGTTCTTATGTAACAGGTCGTAGTAGAACACATACACCGTCAGCTCATCATCGCGTCCGGCAAAGCCTTCCCAGATCAGTTGTCGTCCACGCTGGGCATGAGCAACCGATACAAGAATATCGCCAACATCGGGATTATGCTGTGTTGGCAGCGGGCCGTGTTCCAGCCCTTCGACAACGGTTCCCACCGTAGGGCAAACACCGGCAAACGGTTGACCGGCAAAGCGTCGCAGGGCTAGCGGTGAGGTCGCTCCCATACCGTCGATCATTATTCGTCCACCGTAGCACTCGCTGGTTTGGTCCGTTCGCTCAACTTCAACGACAACCTCGCCCGGCTGCCGCACGATCACTCGCCGAAAATTGCGATGATCGAGTACCGTCCCGCCTGCCGCCACAAGTTTGCGGCGCGTAAGTTGGAGCAGACCCGCCGCGTCCAGCCCGACGTTGAGTACGTTCGGCATATGTAATTCGGACGGGGCAACACCGATGCTGTCCGGCCAGAAGCGCACCACGCCATCTCGGTAGCGCCGCATGACAACGTGCTCTAGCTCGTCGGGTGTGAATAAACCGATATGCACCAGTGCCCCTAGCTCACCATCGGAAATGTTCCACTCACGGTGGGCGCAGCCAACCTCGCCTCGATCAAACAGCAGCACGCGATGGCCGTAACAAACAGCCATCACCGCAGCGTGAAGCAACGCCAATCCGCCACCGGCGTAGATTAGATCGAAATCAGCAACGGTAGCAGGCAGTGACGATCGTTGCTCATACACATGTGGCCCCACAGCGCCGCCTTCAGTTGCTTGCCAGCGCTGATCGAGGTGCGCTACCGCTGCGAGATTTGGTAATGCATCCATTGCCTCGAATGCCGCAACGGTTTGAGGATGTGTTATTCGCAGTGCTTGCACGAGTTCCGTTGGCTCTGTGGGCAGCGTTGCGGAGGTGGATGGAGCCGGTACTTGCTGCAGCGCAGTAACCTTGATCGCCGCCAGCCCTTGCTCCAACAACGCCTCGATCCGGCGTTGCTGTTTGTACCGTGTCCAGGTGTGAAGCAATCCTCGTTCGGGTAGTGTGACGGCCAAATGTAGCTGCATCTGCGTAGCAACAACAGCGTCATTAAGCGTTGCTGTTGCAAGCAGGATAGCCTGTGGCATTGCTGCGCAACGACCATGCCATTGCATCCGGCCATCGGCGAACTGATGTATCTCAATGTTCCATAACTCATCCAACCACTGCCATAATGTGCCCAGGCGTTGCGCGCCAAATGGTGTTTGTGTGGCGAGCAACGTTTGTGTTTGTTCGAGCGGAGCTGGAATTTCAACGAATTGATGAATGTGGAGCGTCATACGTACAAGTGTACGGCGTCTCCGAGGTTGGGTCAACAGGTGTGTTAAGTGCAGCGGAGCTTTGGACTGTAACCAAGGCTTTAGACAGCACGAAGTGGCCTATGCTATACTCGCTGAGAGGTGGTTGAAATTAAGGGGAGGCATATATGTCCCAAGCACAATCACAATCAAAGGTACGCATGACGCGCGGCAAGTTCGATGGCATTAACGCGGTGGCCAATGAGCAGGGGATTATTTCTGCTGCAGCTATGGATCAACGTGGCTCACTCAAGAAGGCAATCGCCAAAGCCAAGGGCGGCGAGGCTACAGATGCCGAGTTAAGCGAGTTCAAGGTGGTCGGCACCGAAATGCTTACACCGTATGCCAGCGCCATTTTGATGGACCCGGAGTATGGGCTGGAGGCGATCAAGCATCGCGCCAAGAATGCGGGCGTCCTGTTGGCCTATGAAAAAACCGGCTACGATGTGACGGTTAAGGGTCGCCTGCCCGACTTGCTGCCGGAATGGTCGGTCAAGCGGTTGGTGGATGCGGGCGCTGACGCGATCAAAATCCTGCTGTACTACAATCCCGATGACACCCAGGAAATCAATACGATTAAGCACGCCTTCATCGAACGCATCGGTGCGGAATGTCGGGCTAATGATGTGCCGTTCTTTCTTGAGCCGATCTGCTACAGCGATGAGATCGGCGACGATAAGAGCATTGAGTTTGCGCGCGCCAAGCCCGAGATGGTCACAAAATACATGGCGGAGTTTTCCAAGCCTGAGTATGGTGTGGATGTGCTCAAGGTTGAGGTGCCGGTTAACGTGCGCTATGTCGAAGGCTCAAAGGCTAACCACGACGGGCAAGTTGCATATAGCCGTGAAGAGGCGAAAGAGCATTTCCGCACCGCAGCGGCTGTCTCCAAGCTGCCGTTTATCTACCTTAGCGCGGGCGTGACCGACGAAATTTTCCGCGAAACGCTTGAGCTTGCGGCTGAGGCCGGAACTCCGTTTGCGGGCGTGCTGTGTGGCCGCGCTACGTGGCAAGATGGCATTCCTGAGTACGGCAAGGGTGGGGCCGAAGGGCTTCGCACGTGGCTCAACGACCGTGGCAAGCAGAACATCCAGGCGCTGAACCAGGTGCTGGAAAAGGGTGCAAAGCCATGGTGGGATTTTTATGGCGGCAAGGAAAACATTGAGGTGATCGAAGGTCAGGTAGCTTCGCGCTAGCTGCTGATCCTTAATTGTAGTCAAAGGGCGGGACACCCCCGCCTTTTTGGCATACTCGGCAGGAGATGGCGCTAACGATGTCAAGCTCCTTGTTTTTTCAATCTCGGAATCTTGCATTGGGAGACGGCATGCGCTCGTATAACTACTCACAGCGGGTTGGTTTGGAACCAATCTCATGGGAACGCTTTGAAGCTCTGGTGCGGCAGCTAGCGGTTCAAATCGAGGCCCATGAGCCACAAATTATTCTTGGGATTGCTCGTGGTGGGTTGTTTCCCGCTACGATGTTGTCGTATATCCTGCGGCGGGAGCTGTATCCTGTTCGGTTAACGCGTCGGCTCAACGACACTGTGGTGCATCAACAACCAAAATGGCTTGTAAAGCCACCCGATAAGGTGCGCGGTCGGCGTGTGCTGGTGATGGATGAAATTGCGGATAGTGGCAAGACGATTGCGATGGCTGCGGATGAGGTGCGGGCAATGGGGGCAACGCATGTGCGAACTGCGGTGCTATACGCGCACACATGGGCTGATCCACGTCCTGATTATGTTGGCCTGACCTCAGATGCTTTGATCCTTAATCCATGGGACCGTGAAGTGCTGGTCGAAGGCCAATATGTGACGCATCCCGAGCTGGCGGCAGCTTTACGTCTTCAGCGCACACAAAACGACGCCGGTCAATCACCAGCGTCGTCATCTTTGGAACCATAAGGTATAGCGTCAGGTCATGGACTTGTTTGCTGCGCTTCGGTGCGCGGCTGATAATCCTCGCCCAGCCGGACAACAATATCGACGTTTGGCGGCGGACTGTCCTGTGAGGCATCCTGGATATACTCGGGCTTGACGTTCAGAAATTGCGCGAGGCGCTCCACAGTCTCGCGCTTTCCCGTGTAGTCAAAAATTATCGTATTAGGAATGCCTTTCTCCGGCGCGTCCGTCGCCTCTGCCGTTTGGTACCCTTGCACATCCAAATCAATCGTTACCTGACCGGCCAGGCCACGAATACGCGTGCCGTTTTGTACCTGAACAGTAGCTGGTGTTTCCTGCTGCTCTCCTGGTGCTGTTTCAAGCTCACGCGCCATCCGCTGTACACATGCCGGGTCCCACTGAATCGCTGAACTGAGGTCGCTCAACAAACAGTTAGAGCCATCGGCGTTCTGCTCCGGTTTAAGGACAAGACGTTTGATTCGGTCGGCTTTAAGGTCTTGCGCCAATGTAGCCAGACCGCTCAAGGTGCTGAGATCGTTGATTTTGAGCGTCGTTTTCACGGATTGAGCGGCGACATCGAGCAGTGCGGGAGCGGCATCAATCTGACCCAGGATGCCCTGATTCTTGAGTTCATCGAGTACGGCCTGAAGTACCTGTTGTTGTCGCTGCGCCCGTCCAAAATCGTTGTCAGCGTGACGAGTTCGAGCATAGCGCAGAGCAGTGGTGCCATCCATACGCTGCAAGCCTGCCGGAATATACAACCGCATGTAGCCTTTGTCCTCGGTCGGATATTCAGGATCCAGGATCGGGCGAGGCACATCCACATTCACACCACCCAGCGCGTCAACAATCTTTTGGAAGCCGTTAAAATCAACCTGCGCCGTGTACGAAATCTTTATACCAAGGAACTGCTCTACGGTTTCGGCGGCAATTGCTGCTCCAGCGTCTTGCGGCTCGATACCGTTACCATAAATATCCGGGTTACGATAGCCGCACGAGTAGGCAGCGTTTATTTTTGTACCCGCTGCATTTGGACACGCATCGTTCGGTATTTCTACCAGGGTGTCGCGCGGAATTGACAGCATCGACGCCCATTTTTGCACCGGATCAACATGCACAACAATCAGCGTATCCGACCGAGCGCCTTCTGACGGATCGTCGGATCGCAGGTCCACGCCGATAACAAGTACGTTAAACGGTGCCTGGAGCAACGCAGGTGTTGGTCCTTTGGATATTGCTGTAGGACGCACATCCTCGCCACTGCTGATTTCTCCAAGAGTATTATTGAGACGGGAGTAAAAGTAGCTACCGCCGACACACATAACCGCAAGCAGTGCTACCAGCACGAACCCACAGCCGCTGCCGCGCGTGCGTGAGCCAAAGCCGTAACTCCGTCCACGCGTCGGGGTTGGCCGGCGTGGTGGGACACGGTTGGGAGTGCGATACGACCGTTGCGGTTGAGCCATCAGCTTAACAATCCTTGCGAAAACACATTTCTTGATCCATAGCAATGGGCGCAGCATGTGCGCCCGACGAGCAAAAGTATAGCATGATTTGCTCCATAAAGAAGATGATAGATTATATATACGTGTTCTTCTACGCTCTTTCCTGTACAGGCTGTCCTCAAACCGCGCTACAATAGAGCTATCTGGGCCGCGTACTGCTCGGCCCTTGTTTCCCATGTTGCAAGGAGCAGTTGCAATGAAGCATGTGAAGGGCACACTGATTGGTCAACGCTCGCTGCGTTTGGCGTATGCATCATTCCTGCCTGATGATTCGCCCAAAGCGGTTGCTGTGCTGGTTCATGGATACGGCGAACATATGGGTCGCTACCAACACGTTGTTGAAGCGCTGGTGAAGCACGGCTACGCTGTTTACGGCATCGATCATCGTGGCCATGGCGAAAGCGAGGGCAGCCGCGCGCTGGTCGAGCGATTTGAGTATTTTGTCGGCGACCTTCGGCTGTTGGTGCAGCAAGCACACTCCGCCCATCCCAATCTGCCCGTGTTCATGATTGGACACTCCATGGGCGGCCTCATTGCCTTTCATTATGCGGTGCAGTTTCAATCTGAGCTGGCAGGGTTAGTGTTGAGCGGACCCCTGCTGCAATCGGATGCAGCACCACATTTGAAGCGAATAGCGCGCGTGCTGGGAAAAGTCGCGCCGTGGCTACCGGTTGCGCCAATTTCTGATGGCGTTGAAAGCGCGCTAAGTCGGGACCCGCGTATCCAGGAGCTTTTCGACACCGATCCGCTAACATATAAGCAGAAGATGAAAGCGGGGATGGGCTTTCAACTGATGCAGGCGATTGATGCGGCCCAGGCGTCGATGGAGCAACTAACGCTGCCGCTGCTGCTTATGCAGGGCGAGTGCGACCAAATTGTAAATCCCAACGGCGCGAAGCGGCTCTACGAGCTAGCGCGCAGCAGCGATAAAACGCTTAAGCTGTATGCTGAGTGCCGTCACGAGATTTTCAATGAGCTTGAAAAAGACGAGATTATTGCGTTTGCAGTAGATTGGCTTGAGGCTCGGCTGGTTCGATTGGTCGCGCCGTCTGCTGGTTTCCAATCCGCTTAAGCATATCTGCTACGGCCGCAACGATGGCATCGGTCTCACAGTCTTGTAGCATTTGATGACGGCAGCTATTGAACCAACGCAGCTGCTTATCGGCTGATCCGACGCGTTCATAGATCGTTGTCGCTGAACGAGGCGTGATCGTACGGTCATTGCGACTATGAAT
>JASKZZ010000006.1 GCA_030147335.1 Herpetosiphonaceae bacterium
CTCGGTGTAGGTCAGCCCCGACTCCTGGGCATAGCCGATAGCAGCCGGTGTTGCAGAATCGGGCACGCCCATCACCACGTCGGCGGCAACATGCGATTCTCGCGCCAACTCGCGGCCAAGCTCCATCCGAACCGAGTGAATCAGCTGGTTTTGCAACATACTATCGGGCCGCGCAAAGTAAATGTATTCAAACAGGCACAGCGCGGAACGCGGCGCGGGCTGCTTAACAATGGTATGCACGCCTGTCTCATTGATCATCAACGCCTCGCCAGGCTCGACATCACGCACCCACTCCGCGCCAATCGTTGCAAGCGCGCATGACTCGGAGGCGACAACCCAGCCGTGTTCACCTAACCGACCAAGGCATAATGGACGCAGGCCAAGTGGATCGCGTACCGCATATAAAGCATCCTTGGTCAGCACGGTTAAGCAATACGCACCCTCGGCACAATCCATGAAGTGGGCAATACGGTCGCCCCACTCCGGCCCCTCGCCGCCAAGCAGCACCATGGTCGCCACCTCGCTGTCAGAAGTGGAGGTCAGACCAACGCCACGTCGCAGCACCTGTTCGCGCAGCTCAGTCGCATTGGTAAGGTTACCGTTATGAGCCAGGGCAATCGGGCCGAGGTACGTTTCCATATTGTAGGGCTGGGCATTGGCAATGCGCGACGAACCCGTGGTTGAATAGCGGGTATGCCCTATCGCGAGGTGGCCCTGGAGCGGTGCTAACGACTGCTCGTCGAAGACCTGGGCAACTAAGCCCATCGCTTTATGCGCGTGCAACATCTTGCCGTCAGAAACGGCGATACCTGCGCTTTCCTGGCCGCGATGTTGTAATGCATACAGCCCAAAAAAAGCGAGGCGGGCAACGTCTTCTCCGGGAGCGTAAATCCCAAAAACGCCGCACTCCTCATGTGGGTGATCACCAAACATTGGATTCCCTCGCTGCTCATCGTATCGCTCATTATACCAGCTTGCCTCTATTCATTGACACGTAGCACAAATGTTACTACACTGCTTATTGCAAGTAGTTGCAATAAGGATATATGCAGCACGATCGACATATTGAACTACTTCGGAGTCAGGGCTTTCGGCTAACCAAACAGCGAATGCTGATTCTTGATGTATTACGGCACCATCAACAACATCTGACGGCAGATGCGATTTTCGATGTGGTTAAGCAGCAGCAAACGTCAATTGATGTTGCTACCGTATATCGGACACTTGCGTGGCTGCATGGTGTTGGATTAATTCGCAAGATCGACGTTGGTAAGGATCGCCTAGAGTACGAATATGCTCCTAATGGGCTTCACCATCATCTGATTTGTAATAGCTGTGGTGTCGAACAAGAGATCGATAATCACGTTGTCGAATCCTTGCAAGCGCATATTCTTGAACACTACGGCTTCGAAGCCGATCCGGAGCACGTTGCATTCTTTGGCCGCTGCGCGCACTGCCGTAGCAGCGGGACCGACGAGTGAGATTGTTAACAACATCGATGTACACATTATTGATTGACTGAATATTGGTTGTGGAGGCGTGGATGTTCGATTTGTTGAGGCAGGCGCTGGTACTGGCGCTGCACATTCCAGACGGCTTTTTGTCAACGTCGGTCTCGCTGTTATTCTGGATACTGACAGCAGCGTGTGTAGCGATTGCGGTTCGTCGTACCAGCGCCGACCTTGATGATCGGCAAGTGCCACTGATGGGCGTGATGGCTGCGTGTATTTTTGCAGCCCAAATGCTCAATTTTCCGGTTGCAGGCGGTACCTCCGGTCATCTTCTTGGCGGCGCGCTGGCAGCGATTGTGCTTGGCCCGTGGGCCGGCATTTTAGTGATGACCTGTGTGGTTGCGCTTCAAGCATTGTTGTTTCAAGATGGTGGCATTGTTGTGATGGGCGCAAACATTTTCAACATGGGCATCCTCACAACACTTATGAGCGGTGTCATTTTTTACGGACTGCTCCGTGTCATAGGACGACAATCGTGGGGGCTAGTGATTGCAGGCTTTGCGGCAGCGTGGGTTTCGGTGATGCTGGCAGCACTGCTAACGTCATTACAGCTTATCGCATCGGGAACAGCACAAGCACAACTGGTGTTGACCGCAATGCTGGGCGTACACGCGCTAATTGCGGTCGGCGAGGGACTTATTACAGCAGGAGCGCTTTCGTTTATTCTAACCACGCGGCCCGATCTGCTCCCGGGACAGCTTGCAGATTCACTACAGGGTAAGCGCCGACCAATCTCGAAAGGCGGCGTGCTGGCAAGTGGTCTCGCAATTGCCGCAACACTAGCGCTCTTGTCGCCACTGGCATCTGGAAATCCCGATGGATTGGAACGCGTAGCGGAAGATAACGGCTTTCTTGATCGTGGTCTGGACCCAAGCTACAACATCCTGCCCGATTACACGATTCCAGGTCTCGAAGGCGGCGTTTCCACCATCCTCGCCGGGCTGATTGGCGTGATGATCATTGTCGCTCTTGGCTATGGTATCGCGACGTTGTTGCGACGACGACGGACGGCAAGCCAGATGCCGACCGGCCAATAAGGATCGCTATGAACCAGCAGTTGTTGGACCGATACATCCCGGGAGCAAGTCCAATCCACCAGCTTGACGCACGGATCAAACTCGTGCTGACGATCGGCGGTATCGTATGCGCTTCATTGCTGCCGGTCGGTTCGTGGCTAGGACTGATTGCTCTTACGGCTATCGTCTGGACAGCAATTGTTGTTTCCGGCATTGGACTAGGCACCATTCTGCGCCGCGCACTGGTAGCAGCGCCATTTCTGCTTGTTGTCGTCACAATTTTGTTCAGCGTTCCAGGGCGTCCGCTCTTCTCGATCCCGCTCGGGTTTGCCACGCTCACAGCTACTGACGCCGGATT
>JASKZZ010000062.1 GCA_030147335.1 Herpetosiphonaceae bacterium
GCCGCCTGATGCTCGTTGTTGATTTGTGGCAATGTCTTAACGCCAAAAAAGCTGCGGTACTCATCCGGCCATTGCTCAAAGGTAAACCAATTGCGTTCGTCAGACGTTTTGTCGCTGGTAGCTTTCACAAACACGGGATGCTCGTTTGAAAGGTGGTTGGCGACGTAATCCAGCAGCACGCGCATTCCGCGCTCGTGTGCCGCCGCAAACAGCTCCCGTAAATCGTCATTGGTGCCCAGCCGTGGCTCAACATGGAGATAGTCGGTGGCGTCGTAGCCGTGGTGCGAGGGCGACGGAAATATTGGTGACAGCCAGATGCAGTTTACTCCCAACGACTCAAGATACGGCAGCTGCTCGATCACGCCCCGCAGCGTACCACCCCAAATATCGTTGAAGGTAGCAGCCGGGAGCCAGTTACGACCGGAACCGGGATGAAAGCGGTCAACAAAGATATGGTAAATCACCGCATCATGGAGCCATTCCGGTACGCGCTCACGGTCAACATGGTAGCCAAAAGTTGTCGGCTCGCCCGTAATTGGATCAGGATCGGCCCACATTTCAGCACCACTTCGCGTTCGCGCCACTATACGGTAGCGTACATGTGTTCCAGCTTGCTGCGCAGGCAGACTGCCGCGATACATTTGCCGGTAACCCCACAGCAGCGTATCCCATACCACCTCGGCTTGTTGCAGCACTACCTTTGCCGATGTTAGTTGTGGATCGCTACCGTCAAGCGTGTACAATGCCAACACCTCGTCGGCGCTCACCTCGGTGCCGATACTCACCGAGATTTCAACAGTCTGGCCCGGCTCGGGATCGATGGGAACGATCTGATTGCCATGATGAACACGACGACCTTCCGCCTGGATCGCCTCAAGCCGCAATGCGTCAGTTGCCATCGTGCCAAAGATAAAATCCTGCGTTACATTCGTCGGATTATTCGTCATACTCGCCCTTCGTCATCAACTGTCTGCTATCGACTACAACCATCCGTCGTTGTTAGTTGATTGCCAATCGCTACTTGGTGAGCTTGAAGATGTAGCCAGTCCTTGCCGCAAGCGCAGGCAGCGCCACAAAATCTTGAAACGAACCACCAGTATTAACCGTTAGCTCCGCCCCCGGCTGGTCGCCTAGCAGCGGCTGTAGCTGGTATGCTCCTGGTGTTAGCTCGCTGCTCCCAAGCGACAGTCCAACGTTCGCAGCCTCGTCCTTGCCAAAGTTGAGCACAACGAGCACCGCCTCGTTACCGGCCTGTCGCACAAACGCCGAAACACCAGGATTAGCTGCCGTCACTGGCGTAAACCCACCCTGACTTAACGCAGGCTCATTGGTATGCAGATGAATCAGCTGACGATACAGATTGAGCAACGAGTTAGGATCGGCGTCCTGCACCGCAACATTGTTTTCTTTGTAGGTGCGCTCAAACGTCTGCCATGGAACGCCGGTGGTGAATCCGCCTCGCTGCTCACCCTCCCACTGCATCGGCGTGCGAATCTTCTCATCCGGCTTGGCCCCCAGCATTCCGATCTCTTCGCCGTAATAGACGAACGGTAGTCCCGGCAGTGTCATGAGTGCCGTTGCGGCAATCTTGGCCTTGGCAACATCGTTACGCAGCACATTCATCACCCTGGTCTGGTCGTGATTCGTCAGAAACGGCGCCCAGCGCTGGAATGGCAACTTGTTATACGCGTTATTGGTTGTTGTTGTGAACGAAGCGGCCGCACCGAAGTTCGCCGCCGCAATCAGCTTCTCGCCAACGTCGAAGATAAAGTACGTGTCCAGCTGGTCAGGATAATATGGCGTCAGTGTTTGTGGCGTTGCAGCGAAAATCTCACCGATGGTGAACACATCTGGCTTGGTCTGCTGCAAAAAGGCGCGATAATCGCGCAGCCAAGCGTGAGTTTCCAGCGTATTTTCTTGCGCACGACCATTTTCGATCAGATGCTTGATCGCGTCGAGCCGAAAGCCGTCCGCGCCCATCTCATTGAGCCAGAACGCGCTGATCTTATGCGCTTCCTCGGTCACCTCGGGATTGCGATAATCCAAATCGGGCATGCCTTCCCAGAACACGCCGTAATAATATTCGTCCGAAGCCTTTGAACGATGCCAAGCAGGATCGCCCCACGGCCCTTTGTAACCAGGGTCATCTTTGGACCAGATGTACCAGTCACGATATGGCGATTGCGGGTTCTTCTGAGCGTCCTGGAACCACGGATGGCGGTTCGAGGTATGGTTGATCACAAGATCCAATACTACTTTGATCCCACGTTTGTGCGCTTCATCAACCAGCCGCTTAAAATCGTCATTCGTGCCGTAATCCTGCTCGATAGTGTAATAATCGACCACATCATAACCGTGGTAGCTATCGGCCTCGGCGACCGGCATTAACCAGATACAGTTCGCTCCCAGGTCTTGTTGTTTAGCAGCATCACCATCATTGATGTAGTCGAGCTTCTCGATCAAGCCGTTCAAATCGCCGTCGCCGTCGCCGTTGCTGTCATAAAATGAGCGAACAAATACTTCATAGCAGACGGAGTTATCCCACCAACCAGCCTGTAACGGAAATGGCGTTGCCGTTGGCGCGGCGGTAATCGTCGGCGCAGGTGTCGGTACATCGAGTGTCGGGGTTGCTGCGGCGGCAGTTGTTGTTTCGCTTGCGGGGCTGGTGGTCGTTGCGGCACTAGGAGACGAAGCTACTTCGGTTGTGGTTACAGTTGTCGCTGCGGGAGCTACACTAGCCTGTTGTGAACCAAGTGTCGCCTGTGACTGGGTAGTATTCGCCTGCGGATTATTACTGCCACAAGCAACAACCAGGATACTTAGTATTAGCAACAAAACAATTCGTCGGGAATTTAGCATTGTTGATTGTCTCTTTCTCTCGAACACGCAGCCACGCTAGACTCCTGCTTGCCGTCGAATATTGGCTAATATATCGTCCATTGATGCTGAACCGTACTGGCGAATTAACAACAAATAGCGCCGCTGCCAAACACCATGGAGCGGCCATGCCACAATCCCGCCAATTGCAGCCGTCAGCACAATTAACCCGATTGTATCCGTTTCAGGGCCGGTAAGGCCCAATGCCTGAACCGCCCAAAACACAAGTGCGCCGGTCAACAGCCAGAATGCCAGCAGGTCCGATAAAGGCCGCACTGGCTCAAAGTAATGATTCAGCGCATGTCGAGCGAAATTTTCCACGCGCATCAGTGTCGCCGCAGCTGCTCCAACACAGGTGAAGAATAGAATTCCCGGCAGGATTACAAGCAGGGGCCAGAGCGGCTCGAAAGCAGTGCCGACGAGTGGCGTCTGGCCATACAACGTAGCGAAGTTGCCTTCATCAACCGAAAGCGCCGCAGCCATCACCGCGACCATCACCATTGCAACAACTGCGATAAACCACACACCGGCGAAGAATCCCGCGCGTGCGCCATACCACAACACTTGTCGAGGATGCGACAGCGTTGCAAAGGCCTGCTGTACATAGAATTGATCGCGATCGCTCGCTTCTCCGCCGCGCTCATACGGCTCGAACTCAAAGCCTCGTATATCACGCGCGGCACCAGCTAAACCAAAGACACTATCCAAATTACTTTTACGTTGCTTGTCATCGCTCATATGCATAGCTCCATCAACTTAAGCGGCGTCAGCTTAAGTGGCACCCTCACAGTTCCATGAGCGCTGTTTCCGCCTCCGTTGATGCCAAGCGGTTGCATTGGTAATCCAGCACCCTACCTATAAACTCAGTATGACACCACTTTGTGCAGGTAACGTCAGGTGGATCGTGTCTCCGTTGCGCTGCATTCCCTCAGCATTACCATACAGTACCTGCGGCTGGTCGTTTGACCTTTGCAGCCCTGATAACGGCACGTCAACCGTTTTGGCTACAGCTCCCGCGTTCGCAGCGACCACAAGCGTCGACGCATCTAATGTGCGTGCAAAGCCATAAACTGTGTCAGATGCAATCAACGTACGATAATCTCCTATACGTAGCGCAGGCTGAGCAAGACGCAGCGCAATCACCTGCTTATAAAATTCTAGCAGATCGCGGTTCCACACGCGCGGTCGGTCCCAGGGAAACGTCCAGCGCGCAAACGCATCCGGTCGTCCACCCGTTACGCCGACTTCGTCGCCGTAGTACACGCTGGGCGCTCCTGGTAACGCGAACATCAGCAATGTGGCTAGCCGGAAGCTTGGCTCATTCTCGCCAACAATCGTCAAAAAGCGCGCAGTATCGTGACTATCGAGCAGATTCAACTGCACCTGGCTGACCGACCATGGATAAATGCTTAGTAAACGCTCGACTCTGCTGGCAAACTCCTGCGCCGTTAACCCTGGCTTGGGATAATACGAGCGGTCGTTAACCGTTTCAACCCGCACATGCTGCTGACCGGCATAGCCAATCAATGCCTCAGTCAGCGGATAATTCATCACCGCGTCGAACTGATCGCCCTGTAACCATTGCTGGCTTTCTTCCCAAATCTCTGCCACAATATACGCTTCGGGATTGATCGCCTTGATGCGCTGCCGAAACTCTTGCCAAAAGCCAGCTGTTGTAATCTCATT
>JASKZZ010000121.1 GCA_030147335.1 Herpetosiphonaceae bacterium
CGGCTCACAGCGCGTGGGTTGCTTTTTTCAGAGCCGCATGTTGAAGGGACATTAGCAGGTTTGTACGATCTTGGGCCGGGTGCAGTGCTGTTTTTGCCCGGTCCGGTGCTGGAAGTGCTGCGAACACCTGCGTCATCGGACAATGATGCTAAAGCGTCAGCGTCGTTGGCAAACACGGCGTCATTACCGCAACCTGTCGAGCAGGTCATGTATGGTCGCTTAATCGTTCAACCATCGTACACCGTACTGTTATTGCCACCGCTGGATGAACCATCACTTGCATTTCTGAGCGCAACTACGGAAGTTGTGCGTCGTGGAGAGGTGGCGGAGTTCAAGCTGACCCAGGAAGCGCTTTACGGCGCGGTTGGGCGCGGCACGAATGTCGCAGACGTGATTGCTTTTCTTGAAAAACGAAGCGAACAGCCGTTACCACAAAATGTACGCTATACGTTAGATGGGTGGGCACGAACCTTTGGGCAGCTGCGAGTGCTGCGTCGTGCCGCGATAGTTCAAGGCGCTGCCGCGACACTGGATTGGCTGGCTGCTCGGCCCGAACTCGTGCCCCTCGTTGTACGTCGTCCTCGACCCGACCTACTGGTATTGGTCGATACAACCGCGGCGGAGCAAGCACTCGCAGCGATTGGTGAGCTGCCCTACGTCACAGACTATACTCAAACAGGACGGCCACAGCTACAGATAACTGGTGAAGGAACAATTACGGTTGATCCCCAATCTCATCATCTACTGTTACCGCTTGCACTGAGACGCATTGCAGAGCCATTAGCGGATGGACAGTATCAACTCACGCGTGATCGTGTTCGGACAGCAGTTGCTGCGGCGCCGGATGGTCTTACCGGCCTGATCAAGTGGCTACGAACGGTAGCGGTTGATCTTCCGGTTGAACTCGTTGCACGACTCAGGCTGTGGACAATTCCGAGCGCAGATGTTGGGCTAGAACAGCCGTTACTGCTGCGTGTTCCGCATGACCTACTGCCTGATCTACGTGCCTTTCCGGAACTCGCGCCGCTGCTCGTGGATGAATATCTGCCTGACACTGCACTTGTACGTATTTCTCCAGAACACAAGCAACAGATGCTTGTAGCGCTGCGCGCGCGCGGGCTTGAGCTGCCCGAACAGCTCGACGAATAGGGTCCTCCAGCACCGCAGATCATGTGCGTTACTTCCGGCACATGGTGGCTTTTACCTTACCTACTCGACCAATTTTTAATTGTGCGATGAAATGGCTAGACAGCAGAGAACAAACGTGCTATACTCCGCCGTAAAATAGCACATGAGTTCGAGTATCTACGATGGTAAGGAGTTGGCTCCATGTTTCAGCGCCTCGATCAATTGCGCACCGGCTCAATGTTTATCCTCACGGGCCAAGCTGGCGCCGGTAAATCGCATCTTGCCGCCAGCAAACGGCGTGGTGGCACCGTTTGGGTTCTGGATACCGAGGGCGCGTCCCAGAGCTTGCTTAACAAGGCAGGCGTTCACCATGATATTCAGGCGGTCCAAACCTTGTCGCTGCGTCAACTGCTAGATGCGATGCGTGAGATCAAGCGTGTCGGGAAGCAGGGCGATACCGTAATCTTGGACAGTATCTCCAAGGTGCTGCAAGCGATGCGTCAGTACGCGCAGCAGCGCGCCGGTGCCGAGACCGACCGCAAAACAGCACTTTCGTATGACGAACACGCGTCAATCAATCGCAATATGCAGGCGATTTACACCGGGCTTACCGAGTTGAAGCAGGCCGGTTTCCACATCATTGTTATTGGTCACCTTGCCAAAAAGTACCAGAGCAGTGGCGCGGCGCTTAAGGAAGTTGGGCTGGATGTGCTGGCTGACAATAACATCAGCTACGAGGCCGATGCAATTCTGCTGGTGGAACGAAATGGTCAGCGTCGGTCAGTAACGCCAATCAACAAGCCGCCTCGTCCCAACCATCTGCAGCTCAATCAGGAATACCCGGCCACGCTGGCCACACTATATCCAGACCTGGCCGTACCCGAAAACGAAGTGGTCGAACCGTCTGCGACGAATGTTTCAACGTTTCCCAGCGACGAAGTGCGTGCCAACGCCGCGCCACGTACCGTGAAAGAGGCTGAGCGACGCTTCTTTGCCAAATATGGCGCGCTTATTGGTGGTACTACCTGGGACGATGTTGAAGCATTTCTAGGGTATCAATCGGAAAAGCCTACATCGCTTGACGAATGGTATGAGATTGCTGCCGAAATTCGCTCACATAGTGGAGATGCGGCGACAGCTGCAGCCTAGCGCTTTATAAATTACATGAAGGGCCGATGCATGTGCATCGGCCCTTCATATGTTTAAGTGTAGTACTGCTTACTGGTTCTGGCACAAGCTATCCACTTGATGCAGCTTCAACGCGTCGTCCACGAGCAAGCGCGCTCATGCCACGTCGAACGCTAAAGCCTTGCTCTGTGCCGAAAATAAGCAGCACAACCATGATGCCGTAGATTGGCAGGTGGCCCACCAGCTCTTGCCAACCAAGCAGCGGCAGCGTGAGATTGAACGGCAGCCACAGTCCCAGAATGGCAACGCGCGTCAATAGCCCAGAGATCAGCAGAATGCCCGCAGTTACCTCTACCACGCCGGCCATAAGTACAAAAATCTCATTTGTAATAAACGGTAATCCGATTGCTGGAAAGAAATTGAACTGATATTGTTCTAAAAACGCCAGTCCCATCGGCAAGTTCCATAGCTTCTCGGTAAATCCAAGTACCAGAATTGAAGCACCCATGCCAATGCGTAACGCAGGAACGGCGTATCTGGTTGGTGCTTTCGTTTGCGTCGTATTAAAGCCGATAAGACCGTCAACTGAAAACGGACCTCGGCCCAAAATATAGAAAAATACGGCGACCCCGATATATACAACGTGTTCAGCGATGTTCTCAACGCCGAAGACCAGCATTCCTACCAACACGAGCGCGACCAGCAAGAGCGCGCCATAGCGGGTCAACGCGCCATAAATAAATGATAGTGCAACAACAATCTGTCCCAGTGCGAGTAATCCGCCCAAACCGTCGCGGGCGAGCTTGAGATTTGGCGCCAGGAACTCAAGCTGAACGCCCAGCACCAGCAGCGGCACGGCAACATGGAGGCCCAGCACGAGCGGCACCCAATCATAGAGCCGCACGAGTCGATCTTCCGCATCCGCCAGCCGACTTGAGATCTCGCGCGGAAGGTGTGCGCGTCTCAGCAAGCGATCAACAATGTATGCTCCACCAAGCACGGCAAAGGCAATGCCCAGTCCCAACAGCGTGCGCCAGCTAAAAATCGCGCTGCTTTCCAAAGGATAACGAAATTGGTCTACGAACCATTTTTGATGTGCAGCGGCAGTTGATGGCAGCAGGGCAAGAACGATCACGAGCAGTGCAAAGGGTCGTACTGGTTTGGGCATACCAGGCTCCACAAATAAAAGTTGCTACATATCGTCGTCGCAACTCGCATGGTTCGTGCCATGCTTGCGGCAATACACGAAATAGTTGCAGCCAAAAATATGGAGTTGTTTTTAGCGATGGTGCAAAAATCAGCGCCGAACCTGAGCCTGCCCTTTGGTGGTGTAAGTAGTTTTGAACACGGTCGATTGCCACGAATAGCGGAACGCGTAGTTCAAAGGGTAAATTACCGTTAGCTTTGAACTTATAATACGAGGGCTGCGGCACCGATTACGCCAACCTTGTCGCCAAGGGTTGCCAGTTCGATCGGAATATCCCGGTAGGGCGGCATGGCCCGTTCAGCAATCGTCGCGCGCATAAATGGATCAAGCAGAGCCATGCTTTTGGTCACGCCACCGCCAAGCGCAATCCGTTCGGGCGCGTACATATGCAGTAAATTGACCAACCCGATGCCCATCAACTCACCTTCACGACGCATCAGCGTTTGTGCCAGCGAGTCGCCTTGTTGAGCAGCAGCAGCTATGTGCCAGCCTTCGATTGGCGTTCCGTTGGCGATTTCGTTGATTAACGATGCATGACCACGTTCAAGTGCGACAACTGCTGCGCGAGCCAGCGCAGTTCCCGATGCAAGCGCTTCCCAACAGCCAATATTTCCACAGCCACACATCGGACCATCTGTTTGAATCGTCATGTGGCCGACTTCACCGGCGATACCTTTGTATCCCAGCAGCAGCTTGCTGTCGGCAATCACGCCACCACCAATGCCGGTACTGATTGTGACATACACAAAATGCTGCGTGCCTTGACCGTTTCCAAAGCGCCATTCGCCTAGAGCTGCCGCATTTGCATCGTTACCGACGTGTACGGGCAAGCCTGTGCGTTCTTGCAGCAGTGCCTTTAACGGCACATTGATCCACCCGGGCAGGTTCGGCGCTTCCAGCACCACGCCATCAAACGGATCGAGCGGCCCCGGTGTACCAACACCAATACCAAGAATTTGTTGGCGATCAATTCCGGCACTAACCTGGGTAATCAGCTGCTCGATCTGTGTGATGACTCCAGCCGGTCCGCTTTCTGCGGCGGTATCAGTGCGTTGAAACGATAACATCTGGCCGTCACGGTCAATCAATACAGCTCGAAGCTGAGTGCCACCGAGGTCAACACCGATCACATAGCTCATAAATGCTACAATCCTTTAGTCTGTGGTGCGTTCTTGCTGCGTGAGGCGTTATTATACTGCCGACCTCCAATCTACGCATTATTGACGCGGCGACAATTGTTGCTGCTACTGATCGGCTATGCTATACTGGCCGCCATTCTTGTATATATGCAAGGTATTCGTGTCGATGACGCGTGTTTGAGCGTCATAATTCAGCCGCAAGCATTGCAAGTGGAGCTTCTATGCAGTTGCGCCATGCTGCGCGCACCGATGTTGGCAAGACGCGTGATCACAATGAAGATAGTTATGGGATTGAGCTTGGTGGCGAACGCGCGTCAGCGGGTGCACTTTTTGTCGTTTGTGATGGCGTTGGTGGCTTTGCAAGTGGCGAGGTCGCAAGCGATATTGCTGTTAAAACGATTATTGCTCAATTCTATAGCCTGGATAACTCGGATCCTGCCACAGCGCTTACTGCAGCAATTGAGTCTTCTAATCAGATCGTCTTCCAACAGGGCGGCGGTAAGATGGCGACGACCAGCGTCGTTGCCCTGTTTCGTGATGACGCGGTAACTGTTGCCAATGTTGGCGACTGTCGAGCGTACCTGATTCGTGGCGGCGAACCACGACAAATTACTCGTGATCATTCGTTTGTCGCCGAGCAGGTACGCCAGGGTAACATGACCGAGCAGCAGGCTCGTGAAAGCTCGTACCGCAACATTATCACCCGTGCGATTGGTCAGCGTCCCGACGTTGAGGTTGATACGTTTCGTCAGCCGGTGCTCAAAAACGATATTGTTGTGCTGTGCAGCGATGGTTTGTACGGCCAGGTTACCGTCGACGAGATAGCTCTTGCGGTGACCAAGGTGCCGCTTGACGATGCTTGTACCCGTCTTGTCAAATTGGCAAACGACCGTGGCGGTCCAGACAATATCACGATTGTTGTAGTTCAGGTTAGCGAGCTAATGTTTCGCTCTGATGCGCCGATCGTTACCGGACAGCATCCGGTTAGGCGTGAGCCGGCTGAAAAAACTACTAACAAGCTTTCGGTTGCAAAAAGCGCGACTGCAACGACGGAACGGCTTGATGTGTCGTATGGTCCGCCGCCAGCGGTTGAACGTCGTAGAACTGAGCGTCGGAGTAGCGTTGCTGCGCTGCCACCACAAGCACCTCCACATTCAAATCGTTTGCGATCATTCATACTCTATGCGTTGGCTGCTTTGCTGCTTGCAGCTGCAATTTTTGGCGGGTATTACGTTTCTGTGCTCGCACCGGGTGATCGTGCGCAACCACAACAACCCGCTTCTGTGCCGCCCACGCTCACGCCTCTTTTCGAGCGGACTATCACACCGCCTGCGCCAACAGCTAGTTTTGTCGCCCCAAGCTCATCAGCAACGCCCTGATCGGTTCGGAGCTGGAAGCGCGGATTATTACGCCATTCGTCTACGTTCAACATACATATATTGCTGGTCGATGGAGCCAGGAAGGCAAGCTATGCTGGAGGTATAGTTCGGCCAGCAGTATTTAGTCCAATAGCGAACCAAGTTCGACGGAAACTGGCTGTGCTTTAGCATAGCGCATACATTGACTAGACGCACAGCTGTATAATAGGCTGTGCTTATTTGTCGCATTGGTTAGGAGCTTAACTTAATTAGGAGGTGTACACCATGCCATCGAAACGGGTTCCCCCCTCAACCCGCAACATTCGACGCATCGACAGCCCAAAAAGCCATGGTTATCAGGTTCACATTGAGCGAAACGGTACGGTTATTACAAAGCATTTCAGCGACTCTCGTTTTGCGTCGCCAAGCGCGGCGCGGAAGGCAGCCATTGCCTATCGGGATGAAATGCTTGCCGAGGTTCCCGCTCCTGCCAATCAACGTGGATACCGCACGGTGCCCCACAGCAATACCGGTGAAGTTGGCATTAGCTTGACGCATATGTCGCGGCGTCAAGGCGAAAAAAAACCGTATCTCACAGTATCGGTCAGTCCTTCACCCGGAAAAATGATCAACCGCAAATTTTCTATTGATCGGCTCGGCTACGAAGAAGCCATGGCGCAGGCCAAAGCATGGCGAGAAGAAATATTACAGCAGCGCCAACAACGGCAGGTAGCTCAGGAGCGACGCCGTCAGGCGCGGCGTAAGCCCGCAGTAGCAGTCCATGAAAGCTCGTCCAATGCTGATACAGCCGTCAGCGAGGCTCAGCCAACATTGTCGCCTGACGATCCGGACTAGGCTGGTTTATTGACACTTCCAAACTATATAGCTGCTAAAGTCTGATATCTGTACCGCAAGCAAGCTTGCCTCGCTCCTTGTTGACGAAGGTTGTCGGCTAGCACTATACTTTTGACGATACCTTGAGCCTTGGAAGGAGCGAATGATCACGCCCATGAAACTTTTATTTTTGCGGCACGGCATTGCTGAGGATGTTACCGGCACTACTCGCGACTTTGACCGCGCGTTGACAAAGGAAGGTCGCGACCAGCTTAACCAGATCGCGCGTGGACTTCAACGGCTTGGTGTCAAACCCGGCATCATCCTTACCAGTCCACTTACGCGAGCACGACAAACAGCCGAGATCGTTGCGCCGATACTGCAAGTGCCGGTAGAAATTGTGGACGAGCTGCAAACTGGCTGTACGCTGGAAGATGTGACGAAGCTGCTTGGACGTTATTCGCATGATACAGTGATGCTTGTTGGCCATGAGCCGGACTTTTCAGCAGCAGCAGCGCGATTAATGAATGCCGACCAGCGAAATATGCTGCTCAAAAAAGGCGGCCTGATTCGCGTTGAGGTCGATGGTCGTGCACAAGCAGGTCGGGGCCGATTATCTGGGCTGCTAACGCCTAAAATGATGATGTTGATGGCGGATGACGTCGTCCAAGGAACGAAGGAAACAAGCAATGTCGCTGATCACGGTGCGTAATCATACAGGCTATCAACAAGAAATTATTGCGGGTGATCATGTTGTGTTTGCCGATGAGCCGATTGGTATTGGTGGTGATGATACTGGGCCTAGTCCATATGAATTGTTGCTAGGCGCCCTCGGCTCATGTACTGCGATCACCATGCGCATGTATGCTCAACGTAAAGGCTGGCCACTTAAAGAGATCGAAATTGAGCTGTCCCATTCCAAAGATTACCGCAAGGATTGTGAGGACAGCGCCGATAACAATGTTAAGATCGACCGGATTATTCGCACAATCAAGCTTGGCGGTGATCTTGACGACACACAGCGAACTCGCTTGATGGATATTGCGCGGCGTTGTCCACTCCATCAAACACTTGTTGCAGGACAGATCGAGGTGATTGACGGAGACAGCTAACCCTAATTCTTTGTCAGCGCGGTATTATACTTGTGATGAGATACGTCGTACACGTTGTGTGTTAGGTGCAACGTGTAGGCTTGTAGCTCATCGTTTATAAGTAACTGATGCGTGAGCGCGCTATGAATATCGCACTGCTGCGACAACGAACTGCTGAGCTTTTCACTTATGTTGGCCATGGCTGGCCGTTTTGGCTACCTGAGCAGGAGCCTGAACTGCCGCCCTACACAGCTCAGCTCTTCACGCTGGCCTATATTGCGGTAGGTGATGCGGATAGCGCAGCAGTTCAGGTTGCGGATGTGATCGCGCTCCAACCGGCTGATCACAGCACTGCGCTGCGGCTGCTGGTGGAACGGCTGCCGCAAGGCTGGCTTTCATGGCCGGGGGCCGCAGGTCCAGCTGAGTGGCTGCGACTTGGTTTGCGGCGAGAACAGGCAGACCGGCTGCTTTCGGTGCTGGGCGAGTGGGATGCCGTTCCTCGGATAGGTTTGGCGCTTTGGCTGCTGTTCGATGTGCGTCGTGACGACCTTGATGGCTGGCTCGGGACGCAGAATATGGCGGATCGGGTCGCGGAATTTGTCGGCTATGTTGGCGAAGGACTTGATATTGTTGTCCCGGCGGGCGAGCGCCCCGAGTGTGCGAACGTTGCAGCCGACCTGATCGATGCCCATCAGCCCCAAGTTGGCCGTCTTGTACGATTGCATATAATCGGCTGCGATGTTTGTCGTCAGCGAGTTGCCGGCCTTCAAGAAACTGCCGAGCTGTTAAAGCTAGCGCTGAATGTATTTTTCCGCGCAACCCTTCCATCTGATCTTGCTCGCATAGTAGTCATCCGTCGCCGACAAATGCGACAACCACCGGTACACCTGTGGAAGCCCCTTTTGGTAAGCGTTGTTCTTCTGGTGTTGTATGTGGGCGTAGTGCGTAAGCCTGCTGCAAACGCTGCGTCAACGCCTCCGCTCCAGAATGCCACACAGATTTTGGATCATGCACTCAACCGTTTGGTTGCAGCGCCACTTAGCAGTGGTGTGCTGCACGAAGTGGCGCGCTTTGGCGATGGCGATGAGATTGTAACTATCGAGCGGTGGTATGACTATGCCGGCTATAATCGCTATCGACTCATTACACGCCGTGGCGATATCCCTGTACTTAATTTTAGTACCGACGGTAGTTCGTATTTTGCGGCTGAGATGCAAGGTACTGATGGGACCAAACAAAGTCTGTTGATGCGTGGCCATGAAGTTGCACAGCTCATGCCGCTCATTCGTCAGCTGCCAATGGCTAGCAGTATTGCCGGTTCGATCATCCCCCAGGATTATCTTGATACAAATCTGCTGGCAGAAGCGCGCCGTGGCAAAGCAACATTGTTGGGGGCAAACAGCTGGCAAGGTCGTCCTGCATATATGATCTTAAGCACAAC
>JASKZZ010000177.1 GCA_030147335.1 Herpetosiphonaceae bacterium
TGATTGGGCAAGCGTTCGTGGACGTGCTTGGATTGCACATGCAGCAGCGGCTGTTGCGCGTCCTTGACCGCCACCACGAGCCATTCGCCGCGACGTGCCAGCTCAGTCTCAAAGCCTTCGATGTATGGCAGCACCGCCGCCCGGACCTGATGGCTCATCACCAACCTGAACAGCCGTTCCACATCCGTCGACAACGCGATGTCAAGCTGGTCCAAACGTGGTGTTCCACCGACATATTTTTCCCACGGCAGCAGCGTGATACGTTCTCCCGGCATCGCTTGCTCAACCATGAACGGTCCGCTGCCAACCGGCTTGGTCGCAAAGCTACGCGGATCGGCCTCATACACATGTCGTGGCACGATCCCAATCCGCAGAAATGCGCTCGACAAGACTTGCGACACATGCTGCATCAAGAAGGTGATGGTTCGCTTCTGCTCGTCTACGTTCAGCGTGACCGGCTGCACCAGTTTGTGCCACGGCGAGTTGCCTTGCCTGGCGTTCTGGTAGGTGAATGCAACATCGGCCACGGTTAACGGCGTGCCATCGTGGAAGGTCACGTCGTCGCGCAGTTCCAGATGCACAACGCCTGGTCCTTGTGGCCGAGCAACACTTATTGATTTTGCAATGTCGGGTACGAGCCGTCCGGTCTCAGGGTCCAGCCGCATCAAGCCGCGAAAAACCAGATTGAGCATATCGGCAGGGCCAAGACTTTGAGTCAAGATTGGATCGAGCGTTTCGATGCGGCGGAAATCACCGATTACCAACTGGTGACGCGGCTTGACCGTGATCTCGCGGCTAAACGTGCTGTTGGCCGGATTGCTGTCCTGCAGTGTCGCGTCCGGGTCGGCGGTGAAACGAATGGTGTGCGTGCCCGGCGGCAACGATAAACGTCGTCGGACGCTTAGCTCCTGTGACTGCTGATCGGGCAGCAACGGACCGTGGCGTTGTCGTCCTTGCGGCTGGTCATCAATTGTCCACTCCACCTCGAATGGTTGGGTTGCCGTGCCGCCTCGATTGATCAGTTCAGCCGTGACAAAGATTGGGTTGCCTTCAAGCGGTTCCGGCGGCGTGATGGTGATGTTGCCGACGACCAAATCAATCGCCTGCGCTTCCCAACTCACGCTGTTCGTCACTTGCCCCTCGATCACGCCAAACAAAAAGCCCGCGCCAGTGACGTGCGGCATGGTAACGGTTAATCTGTTCTCGCTCCACGCGCCGATGGACGCCGGATGGCCCGCAAACAACACGACGGCGTTGGGGTCCGGCTCTAGCCCAAAGTTGCCACCCTCAATCAACACAGTCGCGCCTGGTGGACCATTTGCGGGCTTGATTGCTTCCAAATAGGGCAGCTGCCGCCACTTGCGAATCTGCGGATCGCGGATGCCGGTCTTGCGGCTGACTTCGGCAATCATCGCCGCTGTTTGGGTATAGCGCTCAAGATCATCAACTGAGTAAATCGCGATAGCATTGAGCTGGCGAATCTGCTGGTCGGTAATGCCCGACAACGTCGCAAGCTCGCGTGGATCGGCTGGTCGATGAAGCTGTTTTCGCACACCTTCGAGCTGGCTTTGCAACATCTGGGCGAAATCCAGCTTCAAGACGGTAGCGCCCGCTTGTTCGCCATCGAGGGTACGAAACAAAATTCGTCCTCCCGAATCGCGGCGAACACTTACTTCCAAATCCAGGCTGAGTTGCTTGATCGCGAAGGAGATGCCGCGAGCATACGATTTGAGCGATAACGTATCTTCGGCGCGATCAACCTCGGCGGCGATCGCGTCAACGAGATCGGCGAGCTGCCATTCCTCGTTCGGCAGCGTATTCGTTCCGCTCGTCTCGGGCGCAGGTCGTGGATGTGACGCTCCCGGCGTATCACCGTTGGAGATAATAGGCATCATGGAAGTATCCATCGTTGTCATTTTTGCTCCTCGGGCGTGCATTGCTGCGGCTCGATGCTAATGCGAATACGTCCTAAGCGACCGATGCGCGGTGTTTCACGGGTGGAGGGCATCGTCACGATCAAACGCTGCTCGTCGGTGCTGACGGCTGGATCGGTTTGGAGCCGAACATATGCGGGAATATCCAGGTCAATATCACCAATCTGGAGCTTCAACAGATCGGCGCGGTCGGCGGTCTGCTCAAGACTTTCGGCCAGCTCACTAAAAAGCAGCGTGATCAGATTGCCAAGGGAAATGTCGGCCATACTTTTGGGGAGCGAGCGATGAACCAGCAACGCCAGTCCATCACTCGCCTGACTTCGCAACTAGCTTTGCTCGGTGGTGATCGGCGGGAAGGTCTCGGTCTTGAAGTTAATCTTGACCTGGCCAATAATCTCGGTGCTCATCGTCAACGAATCAAACGAGCTTTCATTGACCGTACGGACGTTGACCTGGTTCCAGTTGCCGCCAGCCGATACACGACCCCAAAGCGCCCAGGCGCTGCCGCGAACATAGGCTCCGGCGCTGTCACGGTGGAAATTCGACGAGCGACGCGTGTCTTGCTCAGTGGCGGTGACGTTAAACGTCAGCTTGGTCTGGATCTCGCCGTTGGTGATAACGATCCGTGCCATGCCTTCACGCGCCATTGCCCGCAGATGCTCCATCATGCTTGTCGCCAGCGATTGACCGATTGCGGTGCGGATCTGCGCGACATGCGCGGCGGTGAACTGGGTAATCGTCGCTTCCTCGGCGATGTCGAGAGTGTCACGGCTTAGCGGTACTGCCGGAGCGCGCAAGTTAGCGGTTTCGGCGATCAATGCCAGCACCACTTCTTGTAGCTTTTCCCGCCCCGTCTTGGCATTAACGCCGTTATTGGGATCGGCGGCGGTATCAGTGAAGGTGAAGCCGACGCGTACCACCGTTCCGGCTTGGCCATCGGGGTAGCGCTCCGCGAGATGCGCGTTGACCTGTGCATCCGAGATGTTTTCGGCCTGGAACTGCGCAAGTGTTTTCGCAAGGTCGGCCACAAGTTTGGCATACGCGTCCATTTGCTTCAACGTCGCGCCGACGATTGCGTCAAACGTACCCGTAATCAAGCCCGCGGTAAACTCAACAAAGCCAAGATTTTGGACCTGTTTGGCAACGTTCATTCCAGCCTGCGCGGCATCGCCAATCGCCATCGCGCCGTTGCCGTTGGCATGCACCATTTGCCGGCGTGCCTGTTCCTCCGCCAGCTCCTGCAAAATATCACGCACAACGGTAGTTACACCATCGCGTACGAGGTTGCGCTCACGCTCGTCCGCGATACGCAGGACCGCTTGATCGACAACGTCGGTGAGCCGTTTAACACCTTGCTCAACCGCCGTGTCAAGCCCAGGCATGCCGCCGTTGGGACGTTCCATTCGCTGTGTTGTCGTGACCTGTGGTTCCATACCTTGTGGTCGCATCATGTTGTCCATAGTGTCCCTCCTATAAGCTGATATACCCGTAAATCCCAGTTGGGCTGAAACATCACCTGATAGTCCAGTGCCCTCACCGAGTCCGCATACCTCTTCGATCTGGCGACGGTTAACACATGCCCCCAACCGAATGCTGTCATGTACGTGCAGCCCGAAGCGTGTTGTCGCCTCCGAAGCGCACTAGCCATACCATTTGTGCCACAGCGCTCGATCGGCCCCGATCACAAACGTATCAATTCGGTTGGGACCCCATGAAACAGCGGCGGGTGCGGAGTGGCAATAACCACCCAAATTTTCCCAACCAGACCAGTTCACGCCGTCCCACCATATATGGTAGTTCGCGTGGTCGCCGCCGACCGCAAACACGTCAAGCCGGTTATCCGACCAAGATGCTACTGCTGGTGCATCAAGACAAAAGCCACCCAAATTTTCCCAACCGGACCAGCCGGTACCGTCCCACCACTTGTGCCACAATGCTCGGTCGCCACCGACAACAAAGGTGTCGATGCGATTGGTACCCCAGGAAACAGCGGTGGGTGCCGACAAGCAGAAGCCGCCAAGAGTTTCCCAGCCAGACCAGCCGGTACCGTCCCACCACTTGTGCCACAACGCGCTGTCGCCGCCAATCACAAATACATCAAGCCGGTTATCCGACCACGACGCAGCCGCTGGACCGTAGGTGCAAAAGCCGCCAAGGTTTTCCCAGCCGGACCAGCCGGTACCGTCCCACCATTTGTGATACAACGCGTTATCGCCGCCAACCACAAAGGTGTCGATGCGGTTGGGACCCCAGGAAACAGCGGTGGGTGCCGACAAGCAGAAGCCGCCGAGGTTTTCCCAGCCGGACCAGCCGGTACCGTCCCACCATTTGTGATACAACGCGCTGTCGCCGCCAACCACAAACGTATCCAGACGATTGCTGTCCCAAGAAGCCACGGCAGGAGCTTCCAAACAATAACCGCCAAGCTGTTCCCATTCGCTCCAACGCGTGGAAGTGCCAATCAGATCAGCAAATGCACGCTTCGCCTGGATGATGCCATGGCCTGAGTGCTGATCCCAGCCTGCGGGACCAATATCCTTTGCGGTGCCACGCAGTAAGTTTTTCACTTGATCCTGGTTCAGTTCAGGCTTTACTTGCTTGAGCAGCGCCACCACGCCGGCGGCAATCGGTGTTGCGGCGGAGGTGCCGCTATCGCTGTCGAAGTAACCGGCGAAATGCGTAATCGAACAAAAGTCAGGCTTTTGCCTGTCGAGTGCTGCCGGGCCTTGACTGCTGTAACCGACAAACTGCTCATTCTTGTTGACTGCGCCGACCGTCATCACGCGTGGATGACCATTCGCGCCCCAAATACTTCGTCCCGGCCCCGAGTCGCTGCCGCAACGACCATCGGGACACGTCCCGCCACAATTCCCTGCCGCAAACAGCACCAGGATGCCCTCGTCCAGCGCTTCCACGACCTTGCGCGTAAACACATGATTTGGATCAGTAGCGTAGACACGATCCCATGTTTCCTGAAAAATACCCCAGCTGTTGGTCAAAATGTGAGGCGTGCCGTCGATGCGGTGCTGGTTGATCGCCCATTGAAACGCCGCCAGTGCGCTTGAAATAAAACTCCCGTCAGATATTCGCAGGTCGTACAGTTGGGCTTGTGGAGCCATGCCAAGCACATCGGTTGCGCACATGTTCCCGTGGTCACCCCATGCACTCGCCGTGGTGCCCCAAGTAGCCGCCGGATAGCCACCGATCACCCGTCCAATCCGCGCAGTCTCGCCTGATCGCGGCGTGCGGCCAACCGCCGTGATACCGCCATCAACCACACCGACCACAATCCCTTCGCCGCGAAAGCCCGCCGCATGGATCTCGTCAACTCCCAGATAGCCAGCGACATCGGCAATGGTTCCTTTCGCGGTGCCGGGGGCGCAGTCGCACGAGCCGATTGGACACGTACCAAGCGCTTCGAGTGGCAGCACTGTTGTCGGCTGGTCGATCTCAATAGCTGTAGCTGCAAACGGAGCAATCGGGGTATCCTTAAAGACTCGGATAACATCGGGCTGCGCTTCAAGCTGGGCGCGTTGGCTGGGGTGGATCACGCCGCGCACCACCACAACATCCTCGTCAATACTTCGGGTGAGCGCGCCGTCCGCCGCTGAGATCGGTATCGGCGGAAAGTCAGTATCGACTTGAAAGCTTGAGATGCTCATCGCTGCGGCAATATCAGTGGCACTTCCCGAACTCCGCGTTCGCGACACACGCATCTCGACCAGCACCTGCTCCAGCTCGTCGTCCTCATCGCTTCGGACCGACCGTGGTGGCGGCGCGTCATACGAGGCGGGCGGTGTCGCTTCAGGTTTCGGATGCATCGCGGTGCCGGTTTCCATCTGTGGTCGTGGCATGTCATCATTTCGACGCGCGCCGCTTCCGGAAGTTGACTTGCTGTCTCCATTACTCGTGATACCGTCGGCGGTGTGCTTGCCATTGCTTCGTTTCATCTTTGACCCTCCTGTGGATATGTCTTCCGATGACGCAGCGGACTTGTTGGGCGGTCGCGAACGACTGTTTTTGTTCGCTGAGGTTGCTTGCTTGCCCAATCCAGAACCTCCTTCCAACGCGCTCTAGCAAGCGGTTGGCTTTCCATGCTCGATCTGACATAGTGCGTGACGTTGACCAACGTTGCAGATTAAGTAGGCGGCGCGGGAGGAAGACGTGTTTAATCAAGCAACGTCGAATGATGGCGCGTGCAGATTGACCCGTTAGGAACGGTGTCCCGATTACGGCTGCGTTTCAGGAAACGGCAGCAATCAGGTTATGATTATGGCTCGGTGAACCGCATGAGGCGCTGTGTGATGACGAATACCTAACCGAACCATCGTATGTATAAATAATGCGCCGAACACGAATTTATCACGAATGAGGCTGCGAAGATTGTAGGAACGAACTGCAATGCCGCTGGACCTTACCCAGCCGTTCAGCTTAAGATGTGGTTGTAGGTGTGAAAATAAGTCGAACGCACAAACAATTGGGTTTTGACGCACTGACGAAGTGCCATGATGAGGTTATGGCGGTGCTGGTTGCGTTAGAGGAATGCGGAGGAGGGTTATAAGGCCGTAACACATTCTCACCATTGTAGGTCGGTAATCATGTCGAAAACAATAGATTAAATACCGTTGCACTGCCGACGTGTATGGTGTGCATAGACAGCGATATATTGCAACCAGGCTCGTATCGCTCATTGATGAATGCTTCGCCGATGCGGTAATATAACGCAGCGAGATGCTAAACATTGCCGCGACACGCTTTGACGAACCTGTTGGCGGCAATCAAGGATAGTTTGTAATGACGGAACCTTTGATCGAATGCGTGCCTAACTTCAGCGAAGGCCGCCGCATGGACGTAATCAATGAGATTGTCGCGCAGATTGCGCAAACGCCCAATGTGTTGGTCCTCGATGTGGACCACGACCGCGACCATAATCGTTCGGTCGTGACCTTTGTCGGTTCGCCGGCTACGGTCGTTGACGCGGCGTTTGCTGGTATTCGAGCCGCAGGGCAGTTGATCAATCTTGATCAGCAGCGCGGCGCGCATCCACGCATTGGCGCAACCGATGTTGTTCCCTTTATTCCGATTCGTGGCGCGGCTCTGACGGACTGCGTTGCATTGGCGCGGCAGCTTGGCGAGCGTGTCGGCTCGGAACTACACATTCCAGTGTATCTGTACGAGGAAGCCGCTACACGGCCTGAACGTCGCAATTTGGCGGATGTGCGACGCGGCGAGTACGAGGGGCTGAAACAAACACTTGGCAAGGATCCTAGCCGCGATCCCGACTTCGGGCCGCAGACGCTAACACCGGCGGGCGCAACCGTGATTGGCGCGCGTCGTCCTTTGATCGCCTACAACGTGTATCTCAACACCGGCGATGTCGAGGTTGCCAAAAAGGTAGCCAAAGCGATCCGGTATTCAAGCGGTGGCCTGCGCGATTGCAAGGCGCTCGGACTGCTTGTGGATGGTCGCGCTCAAGTGTCGATCAATATGACCAACTTTCGCACTACGCCGCTGCATCGCGTGTTCGATCTGATCAAAGCTGAGGCGCTGCGATGGGGCGTGCTGCCGACCGAAAGCGAAATTGTTGGGTTGGTGCCCGAAGACGCGCTGCTCGATGTGGCCGAGCATTATCTTCAGCTCAATCGTTTTCGACG
>JASKZZ010000187.1 GCA_030147335.1 Herpetosiphonaceae bacterium
CCGGAATCAACGCTAGCACCAGTGAAAACAAGCCAGGCTCGCTCGGACGTGACAAAATATAGAAGACTTCATTAGAGATTGGTGTGAGCAGCACAAGGGCGAGCAGCGCTCCACAGATCAACGTCCCAATGAGAGGCGTCCATCGCCAGCCGCTAGCAACAAGACCAGCGAGCAGCAGTGCAACAAGCGCAAGGCCAGTAATAACCGGGACAAAGCCAAACAAAATCTGAGCATATCCAAAAAGGGCAGCGAGGCCAATAAACGAACCAACAGTTACTTTACCTAGCGCGGCAAGTGGTATTCGTGCGAAACGGCGTGGTGTAGCCATTGTTGCTTCCATGGAATCAAACCTCCAACCTGTTGTTCTGTAATGAAGACGATAACGACAGAAATATCACCAAGAAAACACGATTATGGTATCGTAAGTGATGTTTTGTGGATGGTTAGACTATACATGCCGGTGGCTAGTCCGTCGCCGGACTAATGTACTAACCGCCGCGCCACTGCCATAGACTTTAGACTAATGGTTGGAATAGCAGGCATGTCGGCTAAAACTGGAGCTGGATTTGCGCTTGATGGTTATGATATATCAGCATCCAAAACAAGGAGACAGCATGAGTACAATTAGCACCCTACCAGATGAGCATATTTCGAGCTTTGTTGAACTTGTTACAAAAGCATATCCAAGCTTTAATATTCGTACAGTGGAAGAAAAACAGCGCTTTGCCGAACGGCTTCTTTCCGGTCATGTACATGATCCGACCACACAGCTCTACGCCTTGTATCGTGACGACGTGCTACTTGGCGGCATGCGGCTTTTTGACTTTACACTCAATTTACATTCACATCCGGTCAAAGCCGGCGGAGTTGGGCTTGTCGCGGTTGACTTGTTGCACAAAAAAGAGCATATCGCGAAAGAATTAATCAGTTACTTTCTTTCGCATTATCATCAGCAAGGCGCAGTTATGGCCATGCTCTACCCATTTCGGCCCGATTTTTACAAACAGATGGGATTTGGCTTCGGTACCAAAATGAATCAGTATCGGATCAAGCCGACACAATTACCACGCGGTTCATCAAAGCAGCATGTCCGCCGCCTTACAACTACTGATGCTTCACAAATGCTTGAATGCTATAAGCGCTACGCCGACCGCACGCATGGGATGATCGCACGGGCTGAAAGCAACATCTCGCATTTGCTGACGAACCCTGAGTACACCGTTGTCGGCTACGAGCACGATCAACGTATTGAAGGGTATCTGGTCTTCAGCTTCAAGCCGGTCAAGCCCGATAACTTTCTGCTCAACGATCTACATGTCGAAGAATTTATCTATGAGCACCGTGACGCCCTCTCCGAACTGTTGACTTTTTTACGCTCTCAGGCAGACCAATTCAACACCGTTGTTATCAACACGCAGGACGAGTATTTTCACCATTTGCTCAGTGATCCGCGCAATGGCTCGAACAATGTGTTTCCGCATGTGTATCACGAAAGCAATGCCCAGGGTGTCGGTATTATGTATCGTGTCCTCGATACGCCGCGTTTGTTTGAGGCGCTCCATCATCACAATTTTGGCAACCAAACAATTATCGTCCAGCTAACAATCCGCGACACATTTTTTGGAAGCAACCATACAACAACAACAGTTGAATTTACTAATGGACAACCTATTGTGCGCGACAACATCCGCCCGGACGTAACAATCGAGCTGGACGTGGCCGAGTTCTCATCGCTCGTAGTCGGCGCGGTAAACTTCCGCCGGCTGTACACCTACGGCCTCGCCCAAATTTCTGATGCGAACTATGTATCAGTCATTGACTCGCTGTTTGCCGTGGCTGAAAAACCTGTGTGTGTAACACGATTCTAACGAATCCGGTTAAACAAACACACAGGGTCTCGACAACAATCGAGACCCTGTGTGTTTATGCGGACTGCGAAACAACTGTCGTCGTTATGTTATGGAAGAGTCGAGGCCCAAGTGGTACTTGACAACGAGATCGAGCGAGCCTTTTACGGTCAAGCGACGGTTGAAGAGGCGATGCAGGCAGCACGTAGTAGTGCCAACACGTACTTCCAGCGCTAAAAATAACGGCAGCATTGTTTTGGCGACCGGTACCTTGCTATGGTGCCGGTTGCTTTTTTGTTTCCTACTATCCACATCGTTAATTACCCATACCAATTTGACCCCAATGGGCTACTCTTGGTAGTGCTTATTGGTTAGCTCCCCGGTAAGGTTGCGCTGCTATATTCATTTCACAATCAAGGCTGGTCTGCACGGCCCCGTATCGCCGCCGCGATAGTGCCCCCTTCCGTGCGTAGCTGTTCCAGCATCCATCCGATACAAACTTTTACCTGTATCGCAGTAACGCAAAAGGATCGCGCACATGTACGGACTTGTCAACAAAGCAGTTCAGGATCTGATCGTCACGAAATTCGGGGAAGAAACCTGGATAACGATCAAGCAGCAGGCTGGGGTCGATGACGAACTATTTATTAGCATGGATGCGTACCCTGACAGCGTGACGTACCGGCTGGTGGGCGCGACAAGTGAAACGCTTGGATTAACACCGGCACAAGTACTTGAAGCGTTCGGCGAGTATTGGGTGCTGTATACAGGACGAGAAGGTTACGGCAACCTGCTCAAAATGTCCGGCAAAAATTTCCCCGAATTCCTGGCGAACCTTGATAACATGCATACTCACATCGGCATGTCCATGCCACACCTGCAACCACCTTCATTTCACTGTACCGATCATACCAATCACTCGCTGCGATTACACTATTATTCCGGTCGGCAAGGCCTGGCGCCAATGGTAGTTGGACTGCTGAAAGGTCTCGGCAGCATGTTCAACACGCCAGTCACGGTTACCCAAACATCCAGTCGCGAGCAAGGCGCTGATCACGATGAGTTTTTGGTAGAGTATGAACCAAACTAACAACACAAACACTGTTCCTTTCTCGGGCGTTGAGCTTGCGCCAGAGCAATTTGCACACGTTTTTCCGTTCCACATCGCTTTTGACAGCGACCAGGAGATTGTGCAGATTGGACCAGCTTTGCAGCGGATTTGCCCAGAGGTCGTCTGTGGCAGCAAGATGACCGATTCGTTCCGTTTGCGCAAGCCGGTCGTACCGTTCACAGTCGAAGCGCTGCGAGGCCAGCATCGATCAGTCGTACTGCTTGATTTGGTACAATCACCGCTTCAATTGCGTGGGCAAATGGTATATCTGCCCGAGTCCGACACCATGATATTTCTAGGTTCGCCCTGGATTACCAGCATAACCGCGTTGGAACAGCAGGGTCTTACACTTGGTGACTTCGCAACCCACGATCCGGTCGTGGACTACCTTTTTCTGTTCCAAGCGCAGAGCACGGCTCTGGCTGAAACAAAGCAGCTCAGCAATCAGCTTATGCAGCAACGAGCTGAGCTACGCGCAAGTGAACACAAATACAGATCCGTTGTTGACAACCTGCACGAAGGCATTGTCCATATCGACCTGACCGGCAATTGGACGTTCCTCAATCCAGCTTGGACCAGCATAACCGGCTTTTCGATCAAAGATAGCCTCGAAACGCCTATGCTGCAATACATTCACCCCGATGACCGGCCAATAGTAGAGCAGCGAGTACAGATCGCTTTACAAGAAGATCGTGGTGAACGGTGTGAGGTTCGCTTTGTAGCCAAAAGCGGCGGCGTCCGTATCCTCGACATGTATCTACAGGCGGCCCATGGCTTGAACGGACAGATCGAAGGGCTAGCCGGTACCTTAAACGATATTACCGAAACACGTCAGGCGGCAGAAGAACGGTTACGCCTTCAAGAAGAGATCATCCAGGCGCAAGCAGCGAAACTCGATGAATTATCGACACCATTAATTGCGATTACACCTGAGGTACTTGTACTACCGCTCGTGGGAGCAGTTGACTCAAGCCGGGCAACACGAATTATTGAAACAGTGCTGCAAGGCGCAAGCGAAGCACAAGCTCACTCAATCATTTTAGATATAACTGGCGTTCCGGTAGTTGACACACTTGTAGCACAGGCTATCATTCAAGCGTCTCAAGCAGTTAAGCTAGTTGGAGCAAGACTTATTGTAACTGGCATTCGTCCAGAAGTTGCGCAAACGCTTGTTGCGCTCGGGTTGACGCTACGTGACCTGGTTACGTACAGCTCATTACATCAGGGTATTGCGAATACGCTCCAACACCATTTGATGGCAAATAGTCATCCAGCAAAAGCTACCTCAAACTGGACACAAAGTAGATTTCGATAACACTGCGATGATACAAATTGCAGGCGGTAGAACACTCCATCGGCCATGTTGCCGGAGGGGTGCTTTCTTTTGGTTGAGCACACGTACTTGAAAAGATTTACACATTCATCCTTATGTAAACTCTCCAGTAGTACTTAGTACATTATGTTCATGGTTTAATAGTTCCTATCCTGCTTGACAGGCCATCCTGCTACGGTAGAATCCTGCTAAACGATTTACGAATGTGTATCGTCACAGTGACGGTACATGAAGGAGCTATATGCGCAGCACAACCTACGCGTCGCGCACATCGACCGCAAGCACAACAACTCGTGCTGGCAGCCTCGGCTTTGACTGGCTGGTCGCAATTCTCAGCGCGATTTTTGTGGGCGGCCTGTATCTTGACGGTTGGGCGCATATTCACGTCCCCGATCTTGAAACATTTTTCACTCCATGGCACGCCATTCTGTATTCTGGATTTTTAGCGGTTGCGTCTGCAATTGTGGGCGTCGTTGTCGTTAACCATCGGCGTGGCGCGAGCTGGCGTAGTGCAATTCCAATCGGCTATGGTCTTTCTCTGCTGGGTGTATCTTTGTTTGCAGTTGGCGGCATTCTTGATCTAACCTGGCACGAGGTTTTGGGCATTGAAACGGATGTCGAAGCACTGCTTAGCCCACCACATATTGTACTGGCTACAGGATTTGCCTTGATCGTCACGGGTCCGCTGCGTGCTTCCTGGCGACGGACCGGTATTCCAAGCTTGTGGCGAACTCATATGCCCATGCTGTTGTCGATAGCACTGCTGCTGGCGCTGCTCTCGTTCTTTACCCAGTACGCGCATCCTTTTGCGTCCACGCTTGCGGCCCAGCAGTTTCAGCCCGATCCAAGCACTCTGGGCGGTGATGCTCGTGCTGCACGACGGTTTTCCCAGCTTTACCAAATGCTTGGTATTGCGAGCGTGCTGTTGCAAACCGGAGTATTAATGGGCTTGCTACTGCCGATACTTCGCCGCTGGACTTTGCCGCTCGGCAGCCTCACGTTTATCTTCACAACGAACATTGCGCTGCTGGCCTTTATGCGGGATCGAACATTGGCGACAGGACCATTACCAATTATTGGCGCAGCGTTAGTTGCCGGTCTTGCTGCCGACATTTTATGCCGGGTACTCCGTCCAGCGAGTGAAGCAACCCAAAATCTACGAATCATAGCGTTTGCCATTCCTGCCACACTGTACGCGTTATACTTCGGCACGCTCCAGGTGTTTAGCGGCATCTGGTGGACACTGCCGTTTTGGACCGGAGCGGTTGTGCTGGCGGGAATAGTAGGCTTGCTCCTGAGCTTTGTGCTTGCACCGACCGGTACCAGTGAAGGACCAAAGTTTCGGTAAATCGTGCACTTATGCCAGATACAAAAAGGCCGTTACCTAGTGGTAACGGTCTTTTTTATTATGTTACGAAATCAGCATCTTTCAGAAGAATGCGGAGAGTCTACTCGCTAACTTTTGCCAGTGACTGAAATGGCATTCGAGATACAAAGGTAAAGCCGGCCCATATTGCACCAACAATAGCGCTCTGCATCAAGAGATCAATAGAGATAGCACGCTGTGATACCAGCATAACACCGTACCATACAGCTGCACAGATCAGCCCTTCGACAACTGTTACCTGGCTCAGCCGACCAAGTGACATCCTTTTTGAAGCAACGGATGCTGCCTGAGTAAGTTGAATAGATGTCCAGATACCAGCGCCGAGCATGACGACGAATACAATATCAATACTGATCGGTGCGGCCATTGCACCATCTCCTTACGCAAGTTCGTTACGACTTTAGATAATTTTATTCTAGCATAGAGGGTAGACTATAGTCCAATGTTTTTTGCTGTCACTTTCAAATTATGAGTAGCATGATTCTGTATTATTCATTGCCATTCTGAGCCAACAAACATCCACTTGTCGAGGCCCTAGCTAACGCGCACGCTTAGTACAGATTGGTCTACAAAATAATTGCTTGTTCCGAGTCATCAATTAGCTCGCTACACGCGAGCCATCTAATGAACTGCGCCGCAGCAAGCTGCGGGGTATCTCAGGTACGTTTGCCCGTGCGTTACAACAGCGTTAGTTGTTGAACGTGTAAGCGCTGGTACTCCGGCCCACGTCCTTGCTTCTAGACGTAGCGTTGGATGATCGACTCGCTGCCGTATCGCCCGACGCTGTTGATAAAGTAGCCGCTGGACCAGAAGGCGCCGCCCCACAATGGGGCTTTGACCGACGACACACGCTGAAAGATTTCACGCGCTGTGATGCTTTTCACCGTTTGCACGATGTTGCTCGGACTATACGTTGGGACGGATTGCACCAGAAAATGCACATAATCTTTGTCAGTGCCGATTTCAAGAAATGCAATTTCGGACCGCTTGCTGATCTGTAGGCATACATCGAGGAGTGCAGCATCGACATCGGGGGTAAACACCGCACGCCGATATTTCGCTGGACAGACCGCTTGGTAAATCAACACCGAGACATTGTGGCTCTTGTGAATGTATTTGCTCATACTCCACAATAACGCAGAACCGGAAAACGCAGCAAGCTGCGGGGAATGGACCCGCAGCGATTCAAGGAGTAGCAGCGATACCGGTATGTGTCAAGCGTATTGAGACAACGGTGACGGGAGTTCCGGGAGCTTTCTTTAAGGAAGGTCATCAACCACCTGGTCCGTGGATGACCCATCTGGCTGGTGCTCAGCCCCGTGTTGCGGCGGATTGATCCACACGGC
>JASKZZ010000216.1 GCA_030147335.1 Herpetosiphonaceae bacterium
GCTTGAGCCACTCGCCACGTACTTCAGAAACCATCAAAATACGATTGCGGTTGACTTTACGAACAATCGCGAAGTTGCCGCCTGGTCCTGATCGTACGTTTGCGATTGCTGATGTAACCGTGCCACGCAGTTCCGGTAACGGTGGAGGCGTTTCCCATCCACTTGCCGGCTTGGATCTGAGGAAACGCAGCACACCCTCGGCCACGCCGCGCGCCAATCGATCCGCTTGTTGTGTCATCAGCTGACGGTCACGTGGATTGGTCAGGTAGCCCATTTCAAGGATAACACCGGGAGTATAGTTTGAGATTGCGTGATTGAAGCGACGACTGCTCAACGCGTAGTAGCCGCGCATATTGCTGCTGATACGTCCGCCATCCCAGGCGAGGCCGGACGCGGGACCATATTCTGCGCGCAACGCATTAACCAATGCGGTCGAGGCCGACCAATCGCGCCAATGACCGGAAGCTTTGAATCCGGTCATACGGGTACTAGCGTTGCCGTCGGCGTGTATCGAAACAAACGCGTCGGCGAGGTAGTTTTGCGGAACTGTGGCCGGCAGAACATCCACCGCTACTCCGGCGTCGCGCAGGTAACCCGCAGCTCGCTGTGCAACGTCAAGGTTGACCTGAAACTCGCGTACGCCACCCGCTGCCGCACCGGTACTGCCCCGTAAGCTTCGTAACTCGTCGGGTAATTCTTTTGATCGCCAGTGCCCCGCCTGCAATCCAACTCGCCATTCTGTTGCCGCGCGTGCAGGCGCTGACCATCCTAGTGTGGCAACAACCAGCGCAAGGCCAAGCACTCGCACAGCTAATCCAGTTTTCATTTTGCAATCCTACCCTTTGTGGTTCCAACACATGTACATATCGTAGCGGGGATGGTTCAGTCCGTGGACAGCGCTCAATAACTTACCAAACTACCAGACTCCGTTAGTGTACAAAGTTTAGCTGAGAATTACCTGAGAATGGCTGCGGCTCTCAGCGAGACAACGCCCGATTACGGATAGGTCTTCCGGCAGCCGAAATATACTTCTATCGGTTACCTATTATTTGGCCGAGTTCTATGTGTTAAATATAGTATAAGTTTATCTCCACATCAATCCAAATCATCCATCCGTTCGCCTTGTTAACAGCCACAACCCCGTGCACAATCTAAGGAGGCACCGATGCCCCACCGCGCCCTCTGGCTGACGTTGCTTTGGACGTTGTTCGTGCTTTACCCCAACCCTGCTCGCCTTGTTGTATCAACAGTACACGCGTGGAACCCCGTTATTGATCCCGATGCTGTACGCGATCTTGCCGCAACCCTTCCCGACGATCCACGTTTGATTGAAGCAGCGGTTAACAGCACGCTCGTGCCCTATGCCGTTCCATGGGAAAGCTATGGCGTACCATGGTATTTTCCAACACCCGCCGAAGTGTTAGCGCTTGGTCAGGGTGATTGTCAAGGACGGGCAGTGGTTCTGGTTAGTTTGTTGCGCGCAAAGGGTATTGATGCGACGTTAGCGGGGTCGTTTGACCATATCTGGGTAGAATATCCCGGCAAATACGCGACACCACAAGAAAACGCAGCCATAGCAATCGTTGCCCAACAGCCAAGCGGTGAATATCAGTTCCGCTGGCCTGAGCTGATTGAGTGGCGCGCATCGTGGGAGATTGAGCGTTCGTATTTTTGGGATGCTATGCCTCGTGGACGCTGGTGGCTGCTTTTGGTTGGCTGGATGGTCATTGGTGGGTGGCATGCGCGGCCATTGCGGCGAAGGCTGGAACTGCTGCGAGCAAATGTTCAACAGCCAGCGGCTGCCTAGCAACGGCTAAAGAAGCGCTTACGCCACCCCAAGCATTCGACGTACCCGGTTGAGCAACTCCTCGGGATGAAACGGCTTGAGCATGAACTCAGTGCGCTCGATATTTGTCTCGGTCATCATGTCGCGAGGAGCGCCATAGCCGGTTACAAATAAAATCGGCAGATGCCGTGTATTGGGCAAAATACGTAGCTGTTCGGCTGCTGCAATACCATTAACGCCTGGCATCTCAATATCAAGAATGATCAGGTCCGGATCAAGTGTCAGCGCTCGCTCAACCACGGTCTCCCCATCCGTTACAGTGCTGCATGTATATCCTGCATTGTGAAGCATCTGCGATATCCACATGCGCTGCCATGGCTCGTCGTCGGCGATCAATATTACATTACTCACGATACACAACTCCTGGTGTGTGGCGCATGGCCGGTATAAGCGTAGCATAGCAAGAGCTACTGGTTCATGTCGTACGGTACACCTTAGTACCTACCTTAAGGGCTATCGGCAAAAGGACAAACGAGCAATTAATGCAATGAGAAGTGTTGTACTGTGAGGTACCGACAAAATATGGTAGATCACTGTCAATAATCCGCCGGATTGTAGTTTTAGAGCTGATATAACTCGCCAAACTTGCCGCGCAAATAATGCATGTATGGCTCGATACTCAACTGCTGCCCGGTTGCACGTTCAACAAGTTCGGACGCTGTGTATTTACGACCGTGCTGATACACATGTTCTTGAAGCCAGCTGTGTAGTGCTCCAAATGATCCTGTAGCAATTTCTTCACGTATTGCTGGCCTTGCACGCAGCGCACTATCGAAGAACTGAGCGCTCATAATGTTTCCAAGTGCATAGCCTTGAAATGCTCCGCCAATGAGCCCACCATACCAATGCACGTCTTGCAGCACGCCGTCACGATCATTGGGTACGACAATGCCAAGGTCCGACTGGTAGCGTGCTCGCCAGGCTTCCGGCAGATCCTGTATTCGCAGCTTACCCTCAAGTAGCTCCAGCTCAAGGTCGAAGCGGATAATGATGTGCAGGTTGTAGGTCACTTCATCTGCTTCTGTGCGAATAAGTGAACGCTCAACCTTGTTAATGGCACGATAAAATGTGTCCAAGGAAACGCCGTCGAGCTGTTCGGGGAAGGTTTGCTGGAGCTTAGGATAAAAATGCTGCCAGAAGCCACGGCTGCGCCCCACAATGTTTTCCCATAACCGCGACTGACTTTCATGCACACCGCTTGACGTTCCTCCCGCGAGCGGCGTGCCGTCATAGTCCATGCGAATACCCTGCTCATACATTGCGTGGCCGGCTTCGTGTGCTGTTCCAAACAAGCCTTCGCTAAGGTCTTGCTCGTTGAAACGCGTCGTGATTCGTACATCACCCAGCGAAAATTTGGTCATAAAGGGATGATGTGTTTTATCTTGCCGACCACGGTCCAGGTCGTAGCCGAAGCGCTTAATCACGTCGAAACCGAATGCCCACTGTGCCGATTCGGGGTAAAACTGCTTCAAGCAAGAGTCATTGATCGGTGATTGGCTGGTAAGCGCTTCGACAAGCGGTACCAGCTCCTTCCGCAACTCACCAAAAATTGTTCGCACAGATGATGCCGTCATACCATAATCGCTCATATCAATGAGTGGATCGGCAATATGCGTGTAGCCGGGAAAGAACTCGGCGACGCGACGACTGAGGTCAAGCGTCTTTTCCAGAAACGGCTGCATCATGGCAAAATCATTGTTGGGCCGTGCGGTTGTCCATGCTGTGAATGATGCCGCGGTATGACCGTATAGCTCAGCCACAAATTCCGGCGGCATGTTGACAGCTCGCTCATAATCGCGGCGGGTGACACGAATCAAGCCGGCATCATCCGAGTCATAGGGTTGCTGCTGCTCATACGAGCGTAGATCATCAAGCAGGTGGCCAATCACTGGATCGATAAACTTTGTATGGGCAAGCCGGCCCAGTGTTGCAAGCTGACGTCCTCGTGCTGCCGCGCCACCTGGAGGCATGTACGTTTCTTGATCCCAACTCAAGACGGCGATAGCTGACTCTAGGTCGTTGACTTCAAGCAGCCGGGTTTTGAGTTCTTGAAGCTTGGCTTCCATTTTCTTTCCTTTGGCTTGCGATGGGTGACGAGCGCGTTGTGTGGCCTTCCATGATACCAGCGTTTTTATATCACGTCATCCAGTTATCAGAATACGAGGTTTATTAACATACCTCAGTATTCCAGCACAATCTCCGATACCACACGTCAGTTGTCGAACTTACCGATCGTCTGCTATACTCGCCTTCTTCGAGCTTGGCTTCAACAGCGAAGGTGTGCTGTGTCCGAACAAACGCAGTTTCAATTGACCACCCACACGCGGAGCCGGCGATTACGCTGGTTGTTTTGGGCAATCATTTTGTCTTGGGCACTCATATTAGCTGTGCCGCCTCAAATTATGCATGCGCAGGATCAGCGCTGTTTCGAGAGCCAAAATCCGGCGATTACATCCTGCATCACTGGACGGTTCCGCGAGTTCTGGGAGACGAATGGCGGGTTAAATGCTTTTGGCTACCCACTCGGTCCAGCAACAGGGCTGCCGACCGCCGACGGCACCTACACAATCCAGTATTTTGAGCGTGCCCGCTTTGAGCTTCATCCTGAAAATGAGCCGCCATACGATGTATTGTTGGGCCGTCTGGGAGTCGAGCTGCTCAGTGCGCGTGGTCAAGATTGGACTACATTTGCTCCTGAGTCGGAAGCGGCTGCTTGTTTGTTTTGGGAAGAAACCCAACATAACATTTGCGGGCCTTTTCTTGATGCCTGGCGCTCTGCGGGTGTTCAGCTGGATGACGATTCCGAGCTAAAGGACGTTGAGCATCTTGCGCTGTGGGGCTTGCCTATCAGCAGTCCCCTGCCAACTACCACGGATGCAGGAATTGTGCTGACGCAGTGGTTTGAGCGGGCGCGGATCGAGCAGCAGCCGAATGGCGCAATAACATTTGGACGTTTGGGCGCCGAGCTACAACAAGCTCCTGCCGCGCCAAGAGCGGAGCCTCCAGCGCCAACGGCAGTACCTGCGGCGACGCCCAGCGCGCCGCCGCCACCAAGCGTCCCATTCCCGTCAGAACCATGTAACAGCAATGTGCCAACGCCGGCAGAAGGCTTGCAGCTTTGGATGGTCGATCCATCACCGTTGCGACGAACCGATGCGGTAGCGTGCGTTCGACTGATCGTTGGAGGAACGGCGGCTAATGGTGCGAATGCAATCACGTATCGTTACCGTGGCACTGAACGACGTCCGTCGATTCCACAATCAACCGGTCGAGACGGCGTTGCCAGCTTTATCTTTTACATTGGCGAGGAGCCAGGTGGCGTGCGTATTCCGGTCGAGGCCGTGGTAACGTATCGCGGCGTTACCTACACTGCCTTCTCAGAATTTACACCGCAATGAGCTTTTCAGCGATTGTTCGTGCACTGTGGGATGGGCTGCTGCTACGATGTCCACGCTGTCGAAAAGGACGAATGTTCGAGTCGTTTTTCAAGATGCGAACGGCGTGTCAAGTCTGCGGCAATCTGTTTGAAAAGTCGTCGGGCGAGATTACCGGCGGCATGGGTATTAGCATTGTAGCCGTGTTGTTTATCGTTATTGTCGCCGCCGTGATCATTGGCGTAAATCCATCGATCCCGATTCTGCCAGCGCTGCTGATCATG
>JASKZZ010000222.1 GCA_030147335.1 Herpetosiphonaceae bacterium
GGCTCGATCGCCAGCGCATCCACCAGTCGTGCCGCCATCTCGCCACCGGTGCGTTGCAGCGTCGCCTCGTCGGGCGAGCCGTTCATCATCGTAAATGTCCAGCCGGCGTCTTTACCGACGGCTTCCCATGCTTGCTTGTAACCACGGTTTTTGCGCGCGGTTTCGGCCAGGAAAATCCGCAGCGCGCGAACGGGATGCCGCCAATAGCGTCCTTGAATGAACGCGCGTATCATCTTTTGACTGATCAACGTCATGTATGCCTCATGTACAAGGGTCGCGCGAAATTGTACCATGAGCCTCAGCAAGCGATGCGCTACTCGTTTCGTCCAACCCCACATATGCTTCTATGTGACAGTGACAGCATTTATGGCCAGAAGGTTCTTTGCTCAGCACTGGCTGCTAAACCATCGACTGCGTTGATCGCTAAGCAAAGATATGCGCAGTAGTTGCCACGAGTCCACCAACACGGTAAAATCGTTCGGTTTCCACATCCCTGGTTAAGTTGTGTTGAGGTTAGTAGCGTCTGATGGCTTATACAGTTTTGACAATCGCGCCGACATCCTTTTTCGCCGACTATGGCTGCCATGTCCGAATCTGGGAAGAATCCAAGATCTTAAAGCAGCTTGGTCACCGGGTTGTGATGACAACCTATCACAACGGCGATGATATGCCCGGTCTTGATATTCGGCGCTCGTGGGACCTGCCATGGATTAAGCGCGCGATGGTGGGATCGTCGCGGCACAAAATCTACCTTGATGCCGCGCTCTCGTGGCGCTCATTACGGGTTGCGCTTCAGGCTCGGCCCGATATTATCCATGCTCATTTGCACGAAGGCGCGCTCATTGGCGGTGTATTGAGCAAGCTACTGCGCGTTCCGCTAATCTTTGATTACCAAGGGTCCCTTACGGGCGAGATGCTGGACCACGGCTTTGTGCGACAAGACAGTTCGTTCTATCAGCCACTACGGGCGCTGGAACGAGGCATTAACATGCTGCCGGATGCAGTTATTACGTCGACCTATAACGCAGCTGCGCTGTTACATCGTGAGTGGGATTTTCCGCGCGACAGGCTGTACACGGTTACCGACTCGGTAAACACCACGCGATTTCAGCCATTTGACGGCTCGCCGGAATGGGAAGCCGAGCGCCAACGGCTGCGGCAGGAGTTGAGCATTCCACAGGGCCGCCGGATCGTAGCCTATATCGGGTTGCTCGCGCAATATCAGGGCACAGGTAAACTTTTGGAAGCGGCCAGGCAGGTTATCGCAGCCCAGCCTGACGTTCATTTTTTGATTATGGGCTATCCCGATGTTGCAAGCTACCAGACACTCGCGCAATCGCTAGGGATCGCAAATCACGTTACGCTGCCCGGTCGTATTCTGTACAAAGATTTACATTCGTACCTTGCGCTTGGCGACATTGCCGTTGCGCCAAAAATGTCGGAAACCGAGGGCGCGGGCAAAATTACCAACTACATGGCGATGGGCTTGCCGGTTGTCACCTTTGACACACCTGTTAGCCGCGAAATGCTTGGCAACATCGGCGTGTACGCGCGATTAGGCGATACCAATTCGCTTGCGGAGCAAATTCTTGGACTACTCCAAGACCCTCAGCGTGTCCGCGAACTTGGGCAAGCAGGCCGGAGCAAGGCTGTTCGCGAGCATTCTTGGGAACTAGGCGGACAGCAGATTGGAGCGATCTACGAACGAGCTTTTGCCCGACGCGCAGGCCAACCGCTTCCACCCGTTCCTACTGTGTTGTAATCACGTCCTCCCTGGTAGGGTTCAGTCCAAAGTCACAAAGATCGAACGACGCGCCTGGTTGTTTATGGTGCGCGTAATATGCCCACGGCCCGTTGTATCCTCAACCAACAGGATCTCGCCCGCCTCGAAACGCCGCGTCGTACCGTCGCCAATCGTAATATCGACGCCGTTATCCAGCAGAATAATGTATTGACGGCGGGGTGCGGTATGCCAGCTATAATCATAGTCAGCGCCAGTTTCGCGAAAAATAATGCCTGTTGCTGGTTGAAGCTGCGATAACCGTCCAATATCACCTGCATCTTGCAACGGTATATCAATGTCTTCAAAGTGCGACTCGTTGTCGTCGCCTGTGTACAAACGTGTGATTTTCATACAACATCTTTCCTCATATGGCGCTATTGTACATACATGCTGCAACACGTTCCTGCACATGCATTGACGCGCAGCCAGTTCACGATTATCGTTGAAATACATCGAAGGAGCTACCATGGGCTTTCTAAAACGCTTATTTGGCGGCGGGGGGCAAGCGCAGAGCGACAACGGCATTTACCTGTATATCAAGTGTAAGCGCTGTGGTACGCCTGTGAATGTGCGGATCGATCCCCAAAATGAGCTTGCAGCAAATTATGGCGATACTGCTGCTGAGGGATATCAGGTCGTCAAAGAAATCACCGATGATCGCTGCTTTCGACGGATGCGTGCCGAGCTACATTTTGACGCGCGTCGTCGTGAACTATCACGCGAGATCGAGGGTGGCGATTTCATTACAGTGGAAGAATATGAGACGCTGCGGGCGGAACGAGCGGCGAAACGTTAGCGCAGCATGTCAAGTGCAAGCGCCAACCCTGGCATAGCATGCTGATACTACAAGGTAGCACGATTAGTCGCGGCGCAAGGCGCTATCGATCAACCGGAACTATGTATGTTGATGAAATGAGCAATGAACAACTCGACCCGGCCAACAAAACCAGCAAAATCGGCGCTGAGTCGATTGCGGACGAGCCGGGCCGCCCTACGCGACGCATATCTTGTGCTGCGCGAAACCGGGCCGTGGCTCCTTGCATTTTTCGTAGTATGGCTTAGCTTTGGGCTGCTTGTGTGGCAGTTCGACACCGCACAAGGACAAAGAGCGCTTGCCGATGCGTTATACACAGCGCTTGCACAGCTCCTGTTTCAACTACAAGACTTGCCTGATAACGGCTGGCTGCAAATCCTGTTTTTCATTGCTCCGGTGGTTGGGCTACTGCTTGTAGCACGGGGAGCATTTAGCACAGGATTATTGATTTTCGACAAACGTAATCGCCGGGAGGCTTGGCAAATGGCACTCGCCTCGACCTATCGCAACCACATTGTTGTATGTGGCCTTGGCAAAGTGGGGTATCGTGTTGTTGGGCAGCTGTTGGCGACGGGCCAGGAAGTTGTCGGGATAGAACGTGGCCAACAGAGCGAGTTTGTAACACTGTTACTAGCCCAGGGCGTTCCCGTCATTACCGGTGACGCGCGCAACACCGAAACGCTGGTAGCAGCGGGTTTGAATCATGCTCGCTCGGTGTTGTGCATGATTAACGACGACTTGACAAATCTGGACATTGCACTAACAGCTCGTGAGCACCGTCCCGAAATTCGCATCGTACTGCGAATCTTCAACGATGCGCTCGCGCAAAAGCTGCAATCCGCCTTTAACATCAAGACAGCGTTTTCGACCTCGGCGTTAGCCGCGCCAACCTTCGCCGCTGCCGCGCTCAACCGTGATGTCACGAACGCGCTGTATGTTGGCGGCAAATTCTTGACAACGCAAGAGGTATGTGTCGCTGAGGGCGGCGCGCTCGATGGCAGACTGGTCGGCACGATTGAGCAGGAACACGACATTTCCGTTCTGTACCGACGTAACGAGCGTGGCGAAGATCTACGACCTCGCGGCGATTATCGTCTGACAAATGGTGATATTATCGTGATCATTGGCACGCTCAATAGCCTGGAACAAATTGCCGCGCTCAATCAAGTTGGCGCGCAGCCACACGGTCCGCGCGCAATGCGACGTTAAACTCGGCATTAACTATGCGCTGAACAGGTCAGCAGGCAGGCCAAGCCTAAAACGAACCGTCCGAGCATGTTGTTACACAACGTTAAAGTTTTTATACCGGCCCAGAAAATCGTCGACCTTCTTCATAGCCGCCGCAATACGATTATTGGCCGAAATAAACCGCGAGTCGATATCGCGAAACTCTTCCTCGGTAATCGTACCTACATCCTGGTCCGCCTCTGCCTGCCGATGTTGTGCTTGAAGTGGCGACCGAGCACGTTCAGCAACAGCAACCTCTTCGATCAATTTCTGCAATTCCGCTTGTAATAACGGATCATCGTAGCGTATGTTCTCGTATTGTGTGTAGTGCGCCATCGCGTCCTCCTTGCTATAACCCCATCAAGCAAAACGGCGCATGTTTCATGCCGAGAGTTGACCACCTGTGCTTATTGTACTTCACAACAATTTTTGTCATCAGCTTACTAAAAGTACATTATGACAACCAGAGTCAAAAAGGACAACCTGCATAACGTGGACATGAACCAAAGCAGGCGGATCATGGATGTTGGAAAAACGTTGCAGTGCGTGTTTTACCAATACCCAGCACCTATTACCCCGCGCCTGTTACTCTTGCAGGCTTTGCACGGCCAGAGCTAAGCCACCCACGGCAACGCTATCGTAGCCAAACGTGGACAATACGACGGGCACTGGGCGTGCCATTGTGGGAGGGAGCGCTTGCTCAAGGCGCTGTCGAATAGCCTGAATAAACGAGTCGCCGCCGCGTCGTGCAACAATACCGCCAACCACAATAATATCTGGGTCGAGCAGATTAACAACGTTGGCCATTGTCATACCAAGCAACTCAGTCGTCTCGGTAATCACTTGCGCCCCAACTTCCCCATCAGCATAAATCTGATCAAGATCATCGGTACGCAGGCCAAGCTCATTCGCGCGCCGCAACAGGCCGTCAACAGAAACAAACGACTCAAGATGTCCATGCGCGCCACAGGAGCATGGCGGTCCGTCATAGCTCACAATTGCATGACCGATCTCACCCGCCGTAGTTGTCGCGCCATGGTACAGCCGCCCGTCAACAACCAGGCCGCCGCCAACACCAGAGCTCAGATGCAGATAAAATACATTACGCACCTCGCTACCAGCGCCGCAGGTCGACTCGGCTAGCGCAATCACGTTGGCATCATTATCGAGCAACGTAGGCGCGCCCAACGCTTCTTCAAAGCGATCAACCAAAGGGTAGCCTTCCCAACCACGAGCACGATGCGACAGCCGTGTGGTGCCTGCGTCACCGTCAACCGGGCCACCGAAGCCAATTCCGACTCGCAGCAATCGGTCGGACGACGTACCTGTTTGCTCTAAAACATGGCGAACAAGGGCCAACGACTCGTCAACAACCACAGCGGCATCGGCCGTTGGAAGGGGACGGTTATCTGCAATAAGCTGCTGACCGTGAAGGTCGGCCACAACCGCGCGCAGCCCATAGCTCCCAATGTCAACGCCCAGGACGGAACCCTGGCTGCCCATAAGGTCGCCCTGCCGACGCTCCAGCCAGCGCTTCACCAACTCCAGCGGCTCGCTCATCACGCCTCCCTTGTTCCAATAAGGCTCGGATGCCATACTCATTATCAATGAACAAAGCAAATCCAACAAGTAAAGGTGGTGGCTACTGCTCCTGGTTCATGGTACGTGCACGCTCGTCTGCCGCAGCCACACTTGCTCCAGGCTGCGCCGCTGAACGTTCAGCGCGGCGTGCTGCAATCATTCGATCCACTTCGTCGGCGTGTGCGTAGTAATAAGCAAGGGCACCGTACAGTTGGGCAGCGCTGAGCTGGGGAAAATGATGCTGTAGCTCATCCATCGAGTCACCGGCGAGATGACGCTGAGAAACCTCACGGATCGAGATGCTGGAGCCTTGCACCATCGGCTCCGGCCCACCAACGGCCATTCCGCCCTCAGCCTTTTGTAACATTTCGGTGAGAAGCTGATACTTGTTAATGTCAATAACCGCAGCAACCGGCATCGTCTGATCTTCGATCACAAAATCTTCTTTTTCATGATGAACCCGACGGATCATGTCGTCGAAGCTATTGCCGCGCAGCGCATCAAGGTTAGTCAAGATTGCCATGTTGGGCCTCCTTGTATGACGAATTATACTGTTGTAGCAAGCCGCGCACCGCGCGGAAGGCCTATGCTATACTGACACCTGCCTGCTTGGAGCAAACACATGCATGTTGAAGTCGCCTTTTTGCCGCGAGACGCCACTCGTTTACCGGAGCGAATCGCATTAGTTATCGACGTAATCCGCGCCACGACGACACTGGTAACAATGTTTGAGCGAGGCGCTCGTTCAGTTGCTTTGGCTAACGATGTGCTAAGCGCTCGCAGCGCAGCACAACAGCAAGCGCATAGTTTATTGCTTGGCGAAGTAGCGGGATTACCGCCGGAAGACTTCGCCTATGGAAATTCGCCAGTAGCACTGCTTGATGCCGATTTGCAGCAGCGCGACGCTATTTTCAGTACCACAAACGGTACGCGTGCCCTGGTAGCAGCCGCAAGCGCAGCTGGAGTTGTTGCGGCGTGCTTGCGCAATGGACGAGCTGCGGTTGCAACAGCTTTGGAAATGGCTCAGGCGGTTGGCGCGGATATTAGTGTTGTGTGCGCCGGCAGAGCAGGAGGTACGCAGCAAGGGCTGGATGATCTGATTTGTGCCGGTTATTTAGTAGAACAGCTGTTAGCCCAAACTGGTGGCCGCGTGGCAGCTTGGCAGCCTGACGCAGATTTTGCGTCAACAGTAGCGCGTACTGAAGATACTGATGGGCTTGAACTCGACGACTCAGCCCTGACTGCGCTACGGCTTTACCGTGATGTTGTACGTATCCCGCTACAACCACAACCCGCCGAAATCGAAAGCGTCTTTTTTGAGACGGGTGTCGGCCAAGGCTTGTCACGGTTGGATCTGGCTGACGACGTGCGTTTTTGTGCGGCAATTGATGTGAGCGAGGTGGTGCCGCGCCTTGTACGTCCGGGTGAAGCGACACAATATCCACTCTCGATTGTTGCCCCACAATAACAGCCGATACAGTGAGCAGAACCCGCAGCGTGGGCGGCAGCAGGCTCTTGGGTTTTGATATGTTCTGGTGATATACCGTGTTAGATTTGGAACGCGAGGTCGAACAGCTTCAGCTGGAGCTTAAGCGCCGCCGACAGCAGAATGAGCTGCTCCGCGATATTGCGCTTGCTAGCCGGGGAGGCGCAAATCCACAGCATGTTTTTGAAACAATGCACGCGCGTCTCATGGACGTGCTGTCTTTCGATTCGTTTTTCATTGCGCTCTGCGATAGCGACGATGCGGAGCGGTATCGCTTTGTGTTTTCCGTAGATGAGGGACAGCGCTTCGACCTAAGTACCCTCAGCGTCGGCGGACTTGTTGGGTATCTCCTGCAAACCAAGCAGCCCTTGTTATTTGCAGATCTGCACCAGGAATATCCCAAGCAGTTGATACCGGAGCCGCAAAAGTTTGGTAACGTTGGCCGACGTTCGCGTTCATGGATAGGCGTGCCGTTGCTGATTGGACGTGAAGCTGTCGGCGTCCTTTCGGTGCAAAGCTACAGTCCCAGCTTGTACAACCAGGACGACCTTCATCTATTGCAAGCGATGGGCGATCTTGCCGCGATCGCGATAGAAAACACCATGTTGTACCAGGCTCAGGACGAACTGAGCCAGTCGCTGGCCGAACGTGTTACCGCGCGCAGCGAAGAGCTTGCGGTCTTGACGGCGATTGCAATCAGCTTTAGCCAGGGACAATCAATCGATGATTTGCTCGACGAAGTTTTGGAGCGAGTATTGTGGTTGCTAGGCATGGATGCTGGCGCGATCTTTTTGCATGAACGGCGAAC
>JASKZZ010000255.1 GCA_030147335.1 Herpetosiphonaceae bacterium
GTAGCTTAAGCGTTTCGACAAACAAGCCTTTGGGATAGTGCTTACTTTTGAAGACGTGCTCAATATCGTTGGGGTGGCTGACAAGATACCATGAAAGGCTGCCTAGCCCTCGCAGCCGCACGACATCGCCGTAGCGCTGACGGATTTCGGGATAAAACTCTAGCGGATTACGCCACAGGTCAGGAAGATTGCCAAACAAAAAATTGCCGCGCGGCCCCGGTGCGGTTCGTTTTCGGCTGATATTACTGGGTGTCATGCTTGATCCTTAAGCAATGTCGACTTTTCAATCTAAGCGTAGCATACCTTTGGCCAAAACGGACTAAACTCATAGGCGGTGTTGTGATGCGCAAAAGATGTGTTCCACGTCATGCGGTTAATTGAAAAAGGCAGCGATCTCAAGGATCGCTACCTTTTTCAGAACTATTTTCAATTGTTAATGGAGCGCGTTGGATCTAGGATCCGCGCTCATGAGCGGAGCGAGGCTCGACCTTGCCGCCCTGGCCCTGTACGACATTGCGAATCGACTGGATGGCAGCTTCAAGCCCTTCCTGTACACGCTGATCCTGATTTGGCATCTGCTGGTCGCCGCCGTTTTGGGCTGACAGCGAAAGGTGGACGGTCAGGCTAGATTCTTGCCCCTCGCCACGCACTTGTAACCATCCCGAGTAATGACCTTCATCGGATCCCCATTCCATATACTGCCGTCCCTGGTCGACGCGGAAATAGCCGTCGTCTTCGTATTGATGACCATGGGCCTCGCCCTGAACACGAACGCGGTCATTACCTTGCGGCTGTGCGCTGCGGGTTGTTGGCAGATATTGCGGCAAGTTGCCGACATTGGACACGAATTGGAACAGGGCATCAGACGACACGGGGATAGTTGCGGAATGCTCGTACTCAGCCATTGTAGCCTCCTTGTGGCACGCTCCAGCGACGATGATCGTGGGTGTACGCGAGTTTCTGCGGGGCTTGGTGTTCTTGCTAGCAAACCAAGTGCCAGCGGATGTGTTGCCGATGGTATTTGGAAAAACACACTCCTTCCGGCTATAACCCTTCAACAACAATCATGTTGCTATGCGTTGTTTGCCGACGCAATTGCTTTGGTTCGCTGTATTCCTCGGATGCCCACCACGACTTTGCCTGATCGACGGTTGGAAATTCAAGGATAACCAATCGCTTCGGTTGCCATTCGCCTTCAAGCACATCCAGCGCACCGCCACGCACAATGTATTTGCCGCCGAAAGCAGCGACAATCGGCGGCGCTTGCTCACGATACGCGGCATAGCCTTCCGGGTCGGTCACTTCGATCTCAACAATGACATAAGCTGGCATCATCACCTCCATATAGAGTATTCAACGTGTTTTATATGCATGCTACTACAGATTCGACGAATTGAGCGGCAATGTTCAATGTCACAAAAAAGGATGGCACTTATGCCATCCTTTCGCCGTGGATTTAGATGTGATGGATGTTTAGCATTGGCTAAAGCCGCATGCGTTACAGTGCATACATCCTTCCTCATGCACGAAGGACGCTTCGCCACAGCTTGGACACAAATCAGCGCGGATCGAAGGAAGCGCGAGTTGGACTTGCGTGTGGCCGTTGCCATTGGCTATCGCAGCTGCTTCGGCGACCTCGCCCTCGGTTGTGCAGCACTCCTCGATTGCCTGCGCTACCGCATCCGGCAGCGAACGAACGCGATCCTTGCCAAAGCCCATTGAGCGCGCGCCACCAATGCCTTTGAGCTGTGACGCAATCTGGCTCAGTCGCTCTCGTGGCGTGACCGGTGAGGCTACGCGCAATACGAGCGACGCTAATCGGCCTAGCGCCTCGGCCATGCTGGTCACGTCCGAACCCGCTTTACCGGCCGTCACAAAGATTTCGAGCGGCTCGCCGCCGTCGTCGTCATTGACCGTCACAAAGACGGAGCCGAGTGGACTTTCCTTTTGCACCGTCACGCCGCGCGATCGTTTCGGTCGTGGGCGAATCTTAGGTTGAGTCCACAGTTCGGCCAGTGATTTCTTGGGTGTCTCGACGACAGATTGTGCTGGTGCTGCGGCTTCCTTCTTGTCCTCGTCCTTCTTCAGGTTCAACACCTGCTCATCGCGGGAGCCATCACGGTAAATCGTGCCGCCCTTGCAGCCAAGCCGATACATTTGCTCGTACAATTCTCGCGTCTGCTCAACGGTGTACTCGCTGGGCACGTTACAGGTCTTCGAGATCGCTGAATCAATCCAGCGTTGCAGCGCGGCCTGAACATTGACGTGCTCAACCGGCGACAATTCCATGGCATTGATGAAATAGTCGGGCAACGGCTGACCCGGATTGGCCTGCTCCCATTCCTGCGCAACCGCGACTTTCTCCTCATGCACGCCTAGCCGACTCTTGCGGAAGTAGCTCCACGAGAAGTATGGCTCAACACCGGTCGAGGTTGCGACCATCGTGCCGGTGGTGCCGGTTGGGGCTACGGTCAGCAGTGTAACGTTGCGTAACCCCTTTTCACGGACGGCCTCACGTACCGGCTCGGGCATTGCTTTCATAAAACCACTTTGCAGCAGCTTCTCGGCGTCAAACATGGGGAACGCGCCTTTTTCTGCGGCGTTCTCGGTCGATGCAAGATAGGCTTCGGACGCAATCACCTCGCCAAGCTGATCGAGGAAGGCAAGGCATTCTGACGAGCCGTAGCGAATTTTGAGCCGAATCAGCATGTCAGCTAGGCCCATGATGCCAAGTCCAACGCGTCGCTCGTTCTGCTGCTGAAGCTTGTTCTCCTCGAAGAAGTACGGCGTCGCGTCGATCACGTTGTCGAGGAAGCGCACCGCGTAGCGTACGGCCTGACGTAGATCGTCCCATTGAACTTCGTTATTCTCGACAAATCGTCCAAGATTGATCGCGCCCAGGTTGCAAATGCCAAAGGCCGGAAGGGGTTGCTCTCCACAGTTGTGAACGACGACACCATTGGCGACAAACGAGTGCGTCTGCGGCTCCGTCAGGTCGAATACATCCTCGATGCCTTCAGCGCTGATCGACTCAACAGTTGCGGTGAAATGTTCGGCATACGGTCCGCGCTTGCCCCGGCTGATGTAGTCGCTCAGATTGTTTTGCTTATACTGCATCAAAAACCCGATCTCCCGAGCAAAGTGAACCATGTTCTGCTTGGAGATAGCAAGCTCGTGCTGCGCCTCGCACCAGTACGCTTGCAGACCACCGTTGCTATTTGGCAGTTCGCGATAAGCAGCGTCGCGCCGATTGCGATAAATCCGGCTGGCGATGCCGAAGTTAAGCAAAACTTGTTGGACACCTTCCAGCAGCGTGATTTCGTTGGCCGCTAGCCGAATGCTGCCGCCCTTCTCGCCACCATCCTGGAAACTGCCGTCAGCAGTGAACAACGCCTGCAAAAAGCCGCGCTGCATGTCTTCGCTGCCCCTGAACACAGCTTCCGGCACGCGATGCTTTTCCTCGGTCAAGCCGTACTGCGACACAAGCGATAACAAGCGTTCCGACTGGACGCGTGCCTCATCACGGCCTTGCACTGCCACCACTCCGACTTCGTAAGTTCGCTGCTTGGTCGTCATGGGCGCAACCAACGTGTTGACATGCGTGGCAAACATCGGCGCAAGCTCTTGCTTTTCAGCGCCAAAGAACGAAAGCACAGCACGATCCTGCTTGATCGTCCCGTCGCCGATCAGCCAGCCGAGTGTACGGCCTAGCTCAAGCGAACCGGTCGCACCAAATCCACCCTTGCGGTTGAGAATATGAACTTTGTCACCCTGTTCAAGCTGCTGTAACTCAACCCAGCCACGCGCGGTCATAATGCGATGATCGCCGGTGGCACGAATGTAGTACCCTTCCTTGGTCTGCAG
>JASKZZ010000069.1 GCA_030147335.1 Herpetosiphonaceae bacterium
TGGTCGTGCTATAATCGCTGCTGGTATCAGGAGGCCCGACGCTGCGTATCGTACATATCTACAAGGATTACGATCCGATAGTGGGTGGTATCGAAAACCACGTCAAGATATTGGCGGAAGGGCAGATTGGGCGTGGCTACGAAGTTACCGTACTGGTGACAAACACGACTGGTCAGACGGTTGATGAAGCGCGTAATGGCGTGCGTGTGATCAAGGCAGGTCGTGCGCTGCACCTTGCTTCAACACCCATCAGCCTGTCAATGGTACGCCTTGCGGCACAATTGCGCGCCGAGATTGTCAACTTGCATATGCCGTATCCACCAGGCGACCTCGCGGCGATGGCGATTAAGGACGCGCGGCTAGTGGTCACGTATCACAGCGATATTGTGCGGCAGCGACGCCTGTTACAGCTGTATCGTCTGTTGTTGAACAGGACGCTGCGTCACGCCAAACGCATCATTGCAACCAGCAAACCCTACATCCAATCATCAGACTTTCTCCGTCCGCACTCGGCCAAATGTCGCGTTGTGCCGCTTTCGGTTGACGCTGATCGCTTTGCAGTAGCTCCTGATGCGGCTCGTCTGCGGCGCAAGTTTCAGCGCTCGCCCAACGACTGTATTATTCTGTCAGTCGGCGTTCTACGCTATTACAAGGGCTTTGATGTGCTGCTCGACGCGATGACTCAACTTGATGCAACGCTGGTGATTGTGGGCGCTGGACCCGAAGAACAGCGTCTCCGCACACTCGCTCAAGCCTTTGGCATTGCTCGCCGCGTGCATTTTGTTGGCCGCGTGTCGGATGATGATCTGCCAAACTATTATCACTGCGCCGATGTATTTGTGTTGCCGTCGCAGCTACGTGCTGAAGCGTTTGGTATTGTGCAACTTGAGGCAATCGCAGCCGGGGTACCCGTGGTCAGCACCGAGCTAGGCACGGGAACCAGCGTAGTCAATCAGCATGGACAAACCGGCTTTGTGGTTGAGCCGGGCGATCCGCACGGATTGGCACAAGCGATCAAGGTGTTACTCGCCAATCCGGGACTGCGACAATATATGAGTACGTTTGGACGTTATCGTGTAGCGAACGAGTACACCCATGACCTCATGATCGAGCGCACGTTGGACGTGTATCGTGAAGCGCTGGCGACGCATAGTTAATGGATTTGCTGATTTGTTAGGAACTCAGGAGTGAATGTTGTGAGCACAACCGAACCAATAAATTATCAAGCACAAGCACGGCAACAGTTCGCCAATCATATCGCGCTGGCTCAACGTGTGATGGATGAGCAGCTTCCTGTGATGGCGCGTATGGCGGAGCTGCTCGTCGCCTGTTACCAGCGCGGTAACAAAGCTATCTTTTGCGGCAATGGCGGTAGTGCAGCGGATGCCCAGCATTTGGCGGCGGAACTGGTTGGTCGCTACTTAATTGATCGACCACCACTGCCGTCACTTGCGCTACATACTGACACTTCGTCAATAACAGCGATTGCCAACGACTACGCCTACGATGAAATCTTTGCGCGGCAAGCCGAGGCACATCTCCAGGTGGGCGATATTTTAGTGGGCTTGACCACGAGCGGCTCGTCGCCAAATGTGGTGAAGGCTGCGGAGGTCGCGCGACGGAAAGGCTGTGTTGTGCTTGGGCTGCTTGGGCGCGACGGCGGTGCAATGTTGCCGCTGTGCGATGCCGCACTGGTGGTGCCTGCTCAACAATCGTTCCTGATTCAAGAAGTGTACATGATCGTCGGTCACTGGCTGTGCGACGTGGTGGAGCAGGCGATGTTTGGGACGCAGCATGGAGCCTAAGTCACGTCGCCGCGCCGTTTTTCTCGACCGTGATGGTACGCTGAACGTCGAGGTGAACTATCTTCATCGTATCGCCGACCTCGTGCTGATACAAGGAACGGCGCAAGCGATTCAACGACTCAACACCGCGGGGTATGTGGTGGTGGTGGTGAGCAATCAGGCGGGTATCGCGCGTGGCTATTATGATGAGCAAGCGCTGCGAACGCTGCAAGCGCACTTCGCCGATCTCCTCGCAGAGCAGGGCGCGCATGTGGATGGTTGGTATTGGTGTCCGCATCATCCAGATTTTAGTGGCGCATGCGAATGCCGCAAGCCCAAGCCGGGGATGCTGCTGAGGGCTGCGGATCAGCATGGGCTCGATTTTGCGCAAAGCTGGATGGTTGGCGATACGCTTAGTGACATTGCGGCGGGGCAAGCAGTGGGCTGTAGGACGCTTTTAGTGCGAACCGGGTATGGTCGTAAAGCCGAGACGGAGCTGACAGCTGAGATGGCGCTGCCCGATGCGGTGGTGGACGATCTGGTGGCGGCCGTTGAGCGGATTTTGGGCGTAGATGGGTATGCTGCAGCTGAAACTAAAGGACGCCCAATCGAGCGTCCTTCGATAAGCTAACGTGTGGTAACAACGGTTACCGACTAATCATCCTGGCCTTCGTACTTGTTCGTTGTTTTCGACGCGGTCTTGGTTTTTGTGCTGGGCAAGCCGCCGGTTTCTAGTGTTTGGGTCGTATCGCCAACACTGGTAACCACATTCGCGTCCGAATCGGCATCTACTTCGGCGTCGGCGTCGTCGTTGTTGGCGTAGTGTACCGGCATGGATCGCTCTTCTTCTTTGCCGCCCAGTCCAATCTGCTCCACTGTAACATTGAGCGCGGCTCGGGTCATGGCTACCAATTCGTCCAGCTTGCCGGCTTCCTTTTCTTCTCGCGGCAGTGCCATGACAAAGTGGTTGAAAATATACGAGCGGGTCCGAACAAGATCAGCAAGTGTTGCATCAGGATTGCTGCGGCGTAAGTCTTGAAGATGAATATCAGCGAATTCGTGCAGCTTTTCAACCGTGTCGGGCGTAAGCTGAGCCGCCGCGCCTGCGACATAATACACGTCGCTAGCCGGAACCAGATGCGCGATCAGCACCTCGCCCACGTCAACGCGCTTGGCCGCCTTATGATCTTCTAGATCGAAAGTACCTTCGCCAAATACCGGCTTGACTTGAAGGCCACGGCCTTTGCGAATGGCAACAACCTCGTAAGGCTGCATACGCACGTCGGCCCAACCTGTCAACACCTCCTTTTCGGCATCGGTCAGCTCCAGTCCGTCTTCTTCAGTCTGGATTCGTTGTGCTGGCGTTCGACCTTGCTCATCGGTGGCGTCAAAGGCAAACCACGTTAAGAATCGCTCACTGCCACGATCCTCATGCTCGTCCAAATCCTTAACGTCTTGAACGTTATACGCGCCATTCCAAAAACGATTCAACCCGCCTGGAAGCTCGGTGCTATAACGATCAAGCGCCTCCATGAGCTTTGGCAGCAGCGTATCGGGAGCTTGCCTTAGCCGACGCTGTGCACTTTCTTTTTCTGCGTCGATCGGGCCATGGCAATTTTTGTACTTTTTACCACTGCCGCACGGACACGGCTCGTTTCGTCCAATACTCGGCATAATTCCTCCTGGCAAATCTATGGCAACAATCGACCGGCACTGTAACGTGTCTTGTTCGCCGTGAGTATAGCCCACTGGTCCCAGTGTGTCGAACAATGAGTGCGAGCATGACGACTGAACATGCTGAGTTTTCTATCCAATGGTACACTGTGCAGCGCATAAACCATTGCCACCTTGACATTGAGTAATGAAGGTACATTGACAGCGTAATGTCTGGCAGCGTATGTGTGGTGGAGTAAAAACATAGTTGATTTCTCAGATCACAAAATTGACGCAGCGATCGCCTGATAAGGCGCAGCCGCAGGTGACAATACAGTCACGGGTTGTGATGCTTGCACTGGTGTTCATTACTGGTGTTGCGGTTGCACTGCGCGTATGGAAGCCGAACTGGGCCTTGCCGTTTGTGCCGCATCCCGACGAGCCCGCGATCATGAATGTTGTGCTGCGTATGCTGCGCAACAACGATCCAAATCCGCACTTCTTTTTCTATCCATCCTTGTGGATCTATGTGCAGGCATTCGTGGGCTGGTTGCATCTCAACTGGGGTATTGCTCAAGGGTTGTACACGAGCGCCGCGCAGCTGCCGGAAACAACCGATATTGCGACATCTGTACCTGGTTTCTTTGTTTGGGGCAGGGTCGCTACTGCACTTGCCGGTGCTGCTACGGTTCCCGCACTGTTTGGTCTGGCCCGCCGCCTTGCTGGACCTGTTGCCGGTCTAGTTGCTGCTGCACTGCTCATGGTCAACACCTACCATCTGATCCATTCTCACTACGTTACAACTGACGTTCCGGCAGCATTTTTTACTGCGCTTGCATTACCGTTCGCTCTCCAAGTGTACGAACGAGGCGCATGGCGTGACTATATATTCGTTGGTTTGATTGCTGGCTTGGCCGCAGGAGCGAAACATAACGCGGCCCTTACCGCAGTTGCGATTGTTGTCGCTCACACACTGCGTGGCCGTCAACATCTGCTGGGCGGGCTGCCCCGACTCGTTGGCGCAGGGCTGGCCATGATCGGCTGCTTCCTGCTAACATCGCCGTATATCGTGCTGAGCTTTGATGAGTTTCGCCGCGATCTGAGCTATCAGTTGGGTGACTATGCGGCAGGGGCGCACGGTGATGTAACCGGTGCGTGGCCGCTGCGAGCGTACTTCGATTTTTACCGTGAACAGGCACTTGGATTAGCCGGTGGCATTCTTGCTGTTTGGGGCACGGCGCAGCTCCTTCGTAAGCGTGACTGGCGGGTGCTTGTGCTCCTGGCGCTGTTGTTGGCATATCTGCTCATGTTTATGTCGCGCGGCAACCACTGGATGCGCAACCTGCTGCCCACTCAAGTGCCGTTGTTCGCGCTTGCTGGTGTTGGCGCTGCCGATCTTCTTAGCCGCCTGGGTGTTGTAACGACTCCAGCGCTTCGTTTTGCATTAGCGGCTGGACTACTTCTAATAACGTTGGTGCCGGCAACGGTTGAGGCGGCGCGCTATACTCGTCGCTTGCAGTACGACGATAGTCGCGTGCAGGTGATGCGTTGGATCGAACAGCATGTTCCACCGGGCGCTCAAGCTGCGGCAGAGCTAAAAGCAGTGCCAGGTAGTGGTGCTAGCCGTTGGACCGAAGCGCATTACCTGCCTCAGCACGACCTCCAGTGGTACCGCCAACAGGGTTATGCGTATGTAGTTGCCTCTTCGGATACCTGGCGTCAGCTGGCGATGCCTGACGATTACCTTCGCTTTGTGGATAAGCCGCCACTGGTCGAGTTTCCTGGCGCCGCGGCAAAACTATC
>JASKZZ010000437.1 GCA_030147335.1 Herpetosiphonaceae bacterium
TTTGTTTCCGAGCGATAATAGATGCTGTCGGCATACAAAAACTCGCTATGCAGCAGTTGAACCGTGAGCACAACAAAAAGCAGCGAAAAAACCAGCGATAGATTAAGCACACCAGGACGGACGTTTACACGCGTGCCGGTGTTTTGTAGCGCGGGCAGCGATGCATAAATACCGAGACCAAGCAAAAAAGCGCTGGCCCATAGGATTGCGATCCACTGCGCGTCACTCGCTCGCGGGATTAAGTACGCCGCGCCGCCGCTGATATACTGTGTCAGATTTTGCGGTAACAAGCCGTAGATGAGTAAAGCTAAGCTGCCAAAAAATCCGATGACTCGTAAAAAGGGACGCATGGTTAACCGCTCTATGCTAAGGGCAAGATCACCACAATACTTGCCCGGTTATGATTTACAACAAAGACATTATACCGTAGCTCGCTCATAGGCACGAACCCACGGCCAATACAGTTCAGGTTGCCGCGTGGTAGGCCGCATGCTACTATTGCACCGGGGCCGCCCAATAACACCGTTGTTGCCCGACAGCAACTTCAAACTGCATCTGATCGGACACTGCGCCGACAGGTTCGGAAATTATAACGATTTATGCGAATTTCAAGCAAAGGCGATTACGGATTACGAGCGTTGTTCGATCTGGCATTGCATCACGGGCAAGGTCCGGTACGCAGCCGTGATATTGCTGAGCGGCAAGCAATTGATGAAAATTACCTCAATCAGCTTTTGATTCAGCTGCGACGCGCGGGTCTTGTTCAAAGTTTGCGAGGGCCGCAGGGTGGTCATTTGCTGGCACGGGGGCCAAGCGAAATCACGCTGCTTGAGGCGCTACAAGCGCTTGAAGGCCCGATGGTTGAAATGGCCGAGGGTATCCAGCCGTCACCGCAGTCCGATCAAACCGCGATTCTTGGTGACGTGTGGTGTGGATTACGCAGCGCCGTTGAAGGGTATCTTGCGGCACATACACTTGAAGACCTTGCCCAACGTAAACGTGAACGTGACGGTCAAAGCATGTATTACATTTAGCCGTCGTTTGCATAGCCAATGAGCATGCTTTCCTTGAATGCGCGATATATTTGCTACAATGTTTGCTCTTGCTTGTAGCATCTACCACGTCCGGCTTACCCCGCAAGCCGTCGCCACACCAAAATTGAACCACGCAGGTGCTGTAGTTATACCTAAGTCGGAAGCAACCTTATGCAGGATGTGCCATAGTTGCCCTGCAATCTGCTGTTAACAAGGAGGAGCAGGCTTGAAAAAGCTCCATCCATACACGATATATCTACTGCTCAATGGCGTGACCGCCTTGGCACGCTCAATGATTTTTACCGTCGCAGCCGTATATTATGTGACGGTTGTTGGCCTCAATCCATTACAGCTTGTACTGGTCGGTACAACGTTGATGGTGGTCATTTTGTTGAGCGAGGTGCCAACCGGTGTTGTTGCTGATGTATATAGTCGACGATTATCGGTTATTACCGGCGTTCTTCTGATTGGTCTGGGCTTTATTATCGAAGGCTCGATCCCTCATTTCGCGGCAGTGCTCGTTTCACAGCTTGTCTGGGGCGTTGGATATACCTTTACCAGCGGCGCGAGTGAAGCATGGATCGCGGATGAGTTGGGCGAACAAAAGCTTGGTCCGGTATATGTGCGCGGCGCGCAGGCCGGACAATTAGGTGCCCTGCTCGGTATCGGCCTCAGTGTCGCACTAGCTATGATTCAAATTAACGTCCCGATGATCGCCGCCGGTTTGCTTTTGATTGGGCTAGGTCTGTTGTTGGTACTGGTCATGCCCGAACACGGCTTTAAGCCAACGCCGCGAGAAAACCGCAGCACATGGCACATGGCAGGCGAAACTCTGCGTAGCGGTTTGCGTCTGGTTCGACAGCGCACCGTGTTTATGACGATCTTTGGCATTGCGTTCTTCTTCGGTATGGCTAGTGAAACGTTTGACCGCCTGTGGGAAGTTCATTTTCTCAGCCATTTTGTTTTTCCCCTTGCCGGACGACTAGAGCCTGTGGTCTGGTTTGGGATCATCAATGCAGGAGCGCTGATTCTCAGCATGGTAGTCGCTGAGGTCGTTCGTCGTCGGCTAGATACTGATAGCCATCTCGGAGCAGTTCGCGCGTTGTTTGTGATTAACGCGCTGTTGATGCTAAGCGTGATTGCCTTTGGGCTTGCAGGCAACTTCGCTATCGCTCTAACTGCGTACTGGTCTGCCAATCTGCTGCGCCGCACCGACGCGCCGATCTTTACAGCCTGGCTCAATCAAAGTCTTGAACCTAATGTTCGCGCTACCGTTCTATCCATGCATGGGCAGGTTGACGCAATTGGCCAAATTGCCGGAGGTCCGCTGTTTGGTCTGATCGCAACGATTGCATCTACTCGCACGGCAATGGTAGCTGCCGGACTGGTGTTGGCTCCTGCCTTGCTGCTGTACCTTCGCACGATGCGACGAGGAATAGTCGACGCGCCACTCGTGGTAGAAGCGTAAGTATTTATGTCAACCCCAACAACTGATATCCCACTGCGACAGGTAACGCTGCCGGATGAACTTGTCGCCAGTATTGAGCGCGTGCTGGCGAAAACACCGTCAGCACAATGGTTACGCGAAGCACACGCATTGAGCGAACGATATCGTGGTCCTCGTAGCGGCGATGCAGCGCCCCTGGCGACCGGCAACATTCAAGCGCTGGGTTATGCCGCGCTGGTTATGCCGGCAACCTACGCTCAACTCCGTGGAGCGATGGCAGCGGTAGCAGCGCGTATTCGATCCTGGCAACCGCAAACAATGTTAGATCTAGGCAGCGGTCCCGGTACTGCCTTGTGGGCCGCTACAACTCAGTGGTCGACTCTCCGCGCTCTAACTGCGTGGGAACGCGAGCCTGCTTTTATTACACTTGGCCGCGAGCTTGTGCGAAGCAGCGCACAAGCGGCACTACGCACAACCACATGGGAACGCGTAGATCTACAACGCGCGTCTGCCGCCACTCAGCGCTACGACCTTGTGATACTTGGTCATGTACTAAACGAGCTTCCCCCCCAGGCGCAAGCCGCTGTAGTAGCGGACGCATGGCGGCGTACATCCGGCCTGCTGCTGATTATCGAGCCGGGAACTTCAGCTGCCTTTCCCGTTGTTCGAGCCGCCCGCGACCAACTGCTAGCCGATGGTGCTCATACTATCGCTCCTTGCGCCCACGACCAGCCCTGTCCGCTCGTCAACGACTGGTGCCACTTTCCACAGCGGCTAATCCGTCCAGCATTTCAGCGTCAGGCGCGGGGAGCACCATCACAGTGGGAGGATAGCAAATTTTCCTATGCTGCCATGGCTCGTTTTGCCCCCGACACGCCAATCTGGGGTCGGATTATTCGTGAACCGACAAGTAACAAAGCCTATGCCGAAGCCATAACCTCGACGCGTGACGGCATCACAACCTACCGTGGGCTTAAGCGCCACAAAGACACGTTCCATCTCGTGCGTAAATTACTGTGGGGTGCAGCGCTGCCCGAGCCGCTGCCCGAGCCGATCACACCGATAGACCATGAGCGAACTGAATGAGCGC
>JASKZZ010000463.1 GCA_030147335.1 Herpetosiphonaceae bacterium
CCCGCGTTGAGATACGGCGTCGAAAAGCGTGCGCGCCAACCTTGCTCGGGCGCAAGCGGTAGTGCCGCCGCCAGCATATCCACTCGCTGCGTGGAAAGCGCGTCGTACAGCGCATCGTACACGACTGGCACAAACTCGGCGCGCAAACCAAGCCGTTGGGCTAGCTCGTTCACCAAGTCGATGTCATAGCCTTGCAGTTGCCCGTTGCGCTGCTCGGCAAACGGACGAAAGCCCGGATCGACGCCTACTCGCAGCACGCGTTCTTGTTGAACGGTTGTCCAGACTGGATCTGCTGATCCACGTTCGGTGTAGCGTACTGTCCAGCCATAAGCAGCTAAAACCACAATCGCCAGTACATCCCACCACCATTTTTTTCGGTGCATTGCCACATGGTACCGTTGCGCAGCCACTTTGTCGATGGGAGTACCGTGCCGCGCTAGGAGAAGCGGGCGTATGCTACAGCCCCTCTTTATTCATCGCTTGCTGCTACGGTCAATGGTATCCTCCAATTCATTCCCAACTCGCCGCATTCAACATCGGAGGATTTCGACAACCATGCCTAAGCTGTCTTTCAAACGAAAATCAACGGACGAAACCTCGTCCATTAACGCATACCTGCCGACTCAGGTGGTCGACTATACCTCGCTGCCGTCCATTGATGAAGATACGGCGATGATGAAGTTCCAAAAGTTGCCCATCGGTGCTCGCATTGGCGCGATTCTGCTGCCGATTCTGCTGTTGGTCGGCGCAGGTTGGGGTATTTGGATCTCTCTCGCGCCACCACCGGCCGAAGTAATCGCCGCGCCAACGCCCAAGATTGTATCGGCGAAAGCAAAGGTTGTCGGCTCTGAAGCGATTGCTGTTGATGTGCAGGTTGAAAACATTGGCGACGGAACCGTTGGTGTTGCGCAGCTGATGGCAGACGGTCAGCCAGTCGCATGGTTCGATGCAGAGAAGAATAATGCGCCAGTTCAGGGTAACAAGCTACAGATTCGCTTGACCAAGGCTGCCGAAGGCGTGGTCACGCTTGATGCCGCAACCGTGTATAACGTCGATGTGCAGGTTGGCGAGGGTGACAGCAAGCTGTCAGCTCAGGCCGAGCTTGAAGTGCCTGAACAATTGAAGGAAGCTTTTTTTGCCGCGCCGGTCGTTGCTGCAGCGCCGGAGCCGACACCAGAGCCGACGCCGGAGCCGACACCAGAACCGACGCCAGAGCCAGTTGTTCCAGCCGGACCCGCAACGCTTGAGGTCAGCCTTTCATCAACAATGCTGATTAGCCCAACGCTTGGTACTGAGCCGGTGGACAAGGTAACGGTTGGAGCGCGCTTCGAGCCGATCTTCCGCTCACCCGACAGCAAATGGTATCTGATCAAGCAGGGTGAGAACATCGGATGGCTGGCTGCCAGCAACGTCAAGTTTGATGCTGCCGACAGCGCGAAGGTTCCATCGGTTGCGCCGGACGCGAGCGCGGTCAAAGCCGGACCAAATACCGCAGTGGTGTTCAACGGCGGCAACATTCGCTACCGACCGGATGTGAAAAAGGGCACTGTGCTAGGTCAGCTCCATGCGGGACAAACTATTACGCTCAAGGAGCAAACAGTTGGCGGCGCATGGTTCAAAGTTGTTGCGCCGGAGGCTGAGGGCTGGGTTAGCATCACGCTGCTGGAGATCAACGACAGCGTAATCGCAAAGGTGCCTACCTCGAAGTAAACTATCCGTAGCAGTAGACAAACGCCTGTACGCACGAAGCGTACGGGCGTTTCCTATTTGTGGCGCGAACCTTGGTACGAGGACCGATATAACCTATTGGAGCGCTCAAGATAGGCCGTATCCGTTTGCATCTCCATGTTGATATAGGTATTATGCAAAGAACACTACACACGGCGCATCACTCCTCCTCATTGCACTCCACACAGCGCCGCTCCGTATGCACGACAGAAACTAGCGCTTTTCAGGAGGACAATTGCGATGAGCAGCCATCAACTCGCCCCACTGTCCGGTGACACAATTCCCGAGGGCATGCGCCTTGCGTCTCGCGGCACAGCTAACCCGCTCGACGAGATCGAGCAGGATTTGCGCGGCGCGATCTTCGGTCAAAACCGGGCGATCGAAAGTGTCGTCCGAGCAATGAACCGCGCACGGTATGGCTTTGCCGCAGGCAATCGTAACCGACCATTGGTCAACCTGATGTTCCTGGGACCGACCGGCGTTGGTAAAAGCGAGTGTGCCAAGCGTTTGGCAAGCCGCCTACATCCTGAAGGTGGCGGGTTCTTGAAAGTTGACTGCTCCCTTTTCAGCCAGGGCCACGAAGTATCAGCGCTGATTGGCGCGCCACCAAGCTACGTCGGTCGTGACCAAAAGCCGCTGCTTGATCCTGATTTGATCGAAACCGAGAACAGTGTTGTGCTGTTTGACGAGATCGAGAAGGGCACGTCTGAGCTGTGGAACTTGCTGCTGCAAATTATGGAAGACGGCGAGGTTACGCTGCTCAATAGTGGTCGTACCGTTTCGTTCCGCAAAACCATCGTGATTATGACGACCAACGTCGGCGCGAAGGAAATGGTTGATTACCTTGACAAGCGTAATATTGGCTTTCGCTCGACTCGTCAGGACATGGAAGCGACCGGCCAGCAGATTTTCCAGATCGGCTTTGAAGCGTTACAGCGGCACTTCCGCCCCGAGTGGATCAACCGTATCGACGAAATTATTGCATTCCGCCCGCTTTCAAGCGCGACGATGAGCAAGATTTTCGACCGAATGATCGACGAGGCGAATGATCAATATCTCAACTTCGGCATCAAGGTTGGCATCAGTGAGGGGGCCAAGGATCATATTCTGCGCAAGGGCTACAACCCGACGTTTGGCGCTCGTCCGCTTCGTGCGCGTTTGTTGAAAGACATTGATGCGCCACTGGCTGATTTGCTGGCATCGGGTGGTATTCCACAGGGTAGCGAGGTACTGGTTGCCTTCAACGGTGGCGAAACGTTTGGTGAAGAACTTTCGTTTTACTACGAGCGCAACGAAGAGCTAGAGGTGCTTGGTCGCAAAAAGCGTGATCAAGTAGCACAAACCATGAGGCGCGCCACAACGCCGCAAGAAACAAAGTCGCCTCCGTCCTCGCAAGGACCGGCAATGGCGAAGTCAATCGACGGTTCATCGCGTCGCTAAATCATCCCAACGATACATAAAGACCCGAGCGCAAGCAACTACTGCCTGTGATCGGGTCTTTTTTTGTGTGCTAGCAGCGCTGCATTTTGCTGCTCGATCCCCGTTTCCAAAAAGCCGACGCCTGTGCTGAAAGCTCATTATGTTACAATTCGCTCCTGTACGGATTTGAGGCGATTTGGCCGTGTGAGAGGATTGTAAACAAGAGCGTATGCAACAACCGATTATTATTGGCGTGGCTGGTGGGACTGGCTCTGGCAAAACAACTGTATCGCGGGCGATTTTGCAGCGGGTTGGCGCATCACGGATCGCGTTCCTTGAACACGACTCATATTATCGTGATCTGTCGCATCTTTCGATTGAAGAGCGGCGTCAGGTCAACTTCGATCATCCTGACTCGTTGGATAACACGCTGCTGGGCGAGCATCTGGATGCGTTGTGCGCCGGCAAGCCGGTCCAGGTGCCGATCTACGATTTCACGCGACATAATCGTAAAGAAGAAGCGCGAATGGTGCGACCGCAGCCGGTTGTGCTGGTTGAAGGCATTCTGATCTTTTCCGAGAAAGTACTGCGTGAGCGCATGGATATCAAAATCTATGTCGACACCGACGCTGATTTGCGCTTTATTCGGCGTATCCAGCGCGACATCCGTGATCGTGGTCGTTCGGTTGAGTCTGTGGTTGAGCAATATATGCGAACGGTGCGGCCAATGCACCTTGAGTTTGTGGAGCCGTCGAAGCGCTACGCCGACATTATTATTCCACGCGGTGGTCTGAATCAAATTGCGATCGATATGGTGGTGGCGCGGATCGAGGGCATGTTGGTAACGCATCAGCCACAGGAAAAAACAGTCGCAGGTTTGCAAACGTCGGATGAGTTGGGGTAGTGGTGGACGCAAAGCAGTCCTCCGTTGCGGTTTTTCGACCAACATCGTCCTTTTTGACGGCTAACACGCTGCGCTGGGCAGCATTTATTCTTGTTTTTGGCTGCGCGCTGCTGCTTCGTTTGTTACGGCTTGATGCTGATGCAGCGACGACACTGAGCTGGAGTGGCGCGCCCTTCACCGACGAAGGACTGTATAGCCACACCGCCCGCAATCGTGTCCTGTTTGGTGAAGGGCGTATCAACGAGTGGGATAATCGGTTGGTTAGTCCGCTGCACGATGCCCTGGCATATCTCATGTTTCGGCTGGCAGGTGTGGGCTATGTACAGCTCCGGTTGATCAGTGTTGTGTTTGCGATGGCCTCGCTCGGCCTGTTCTACGA
>JASKZZ010000490.1 GCA_030147335.1 Herpetosiphonaceae bacterium
GTTGTACCGGCTGTTGCGGTCGCCGTGGTTTGCAGCGCAGGCGCGTAGCCTTCATTTGCGCTGACACGCGATACCAACAAGGCTCCAAACACGAACACGAACGCGCTAATGACTCCAACAACCGTCAGTCCGACACGTTTCATTCGTTGCATATCATCCTCCCAAAACATCCTTGTAGCCACTCGGTACTGTACTCCTGGCTACTCGGGAGCGTTCAGACAGCATAATACGTGCCATACACGTTTGGGCGACTGATCGATATTCTTGGCCCACACGTTGAAAGGCAAAAAAACACGGGAAGCTTGCTGTTTCCCGTATCCCTGAGCGTTCCATTGGCTAGAATGTTGAGGGCGCAGCTAGCCCTCCGCTTCCCGGTTGATAACCGACTCGCCGCCGATGCGTGTTGCCGCGCGTGCCAGGGTGATGAGCACAACAACAGCAATAACGGTTGCCAGAATCGCGTACAGGTATAAGCCGATCAATCCACCGCGTTCGCCGAAAACAAGCACAATCGTCGCCTTGATTGCTTCGTTCCAAGCTAGCGCGGCGATAAGCCCGAGCGATGCGGATGCAAGCGTAATCATGGTTTGCAAAAAGATTCGTGCGTTCATCGGGTGCCTCCTGATTGGGGTTGTGACGCTGCCGGTTCACACGGGCAGCTCAAATCAGAACGAGGCGATTATACGGCATATGAGGATGTCATTGGCTGTACTCTGCGGGGAGTGAGTACGCCGCTGCGCTTAACGCAGTGATTGGTGGATTTCGTGCAACAGCGTCTCTAATTCAAACGGCTTGGTCAGCACGCTGACGGCGTTGATGCGCGTTGCCGCCTCGTAAACTGCCTGCTCCCGTTTAGCCGACACCACAATCACCGGTGGTAGCACAGCACCTTGCCTTGTGAGCTGCTGAACAAAATCGCTGCCGTCCATGTCCGGCAGTTGCAAATCGAGCAGCACCAGCGCATGCCGATGTGCTCGTTCCTCCGATAACATGCCGGCTTGGGCGATGCCCTTCCTGGTGAGATATTGCATTGCGATGTTCGCCGAGGGCGCCCAGTCAACGTCGTAGCCTTCCATTTCCAGCATCATCGTGAGCATGTCGGCGATTGGTTTGTCGTCTTCAACTACGAGGATACGTTTCGCTGCTATGGAGGAATTACTCATGATCGATCTCATTTCACTACACCAATCGTCGTGGCTGGTAAACGGACAACTTCGATGAACTCATGTGTTGGGTGAACTTTCATGCCATGACAACGGTGGCAACTGGACAATAAATGTGCTGCCCTGTCCACTCTCGGATTCAACGAACACTGCGCCGTTATGTTGTTCGACAATCTGACGGACGATATACAGGCCCAACCCCAGCCCCTTTCGTGCCCGCCGGTTGTCATGGGTCACCTGAAAGAAACGGTCAAAGATAGCGGCGTGCTTATCGCGTGGAATGCCCGGCCCCCAATCCTGCACCTCGATCTGCGCCCACGCTTGTCCTGTCCGATCATCCTGTACGCAGCGCAGGCGGACGCTGTATTGTGGACTAGCCGGAGCATAGGTAATCGCGTTTTGCAGCAGGTTGATCAGCACTTGATGCAGCCGGTCTGCGTCGGCGCGCACGCGGATGATTTCGTCGGCGGGAACGTCGACCTCAACCGGGTGTTGCGCTCCCATCATAGGCGCTTCTTGCGCCGCGCGTTCCACAACGTCGGCCAGGTTAACATCCCCAAGATTGAGCGTGATATTGCCGCTTTGCAAGCGCGTCACGTCAACGATGTCTTCCACCAGGCGATTCATACGCTGGAGCTGTGCTTGGATTATCATAGCAATCTGGGCAACGCGCTTTTCGATCTCGCCTGGGCCGCCCTTTTCGGTCTGATTCGTTATTTCGGCCAGAATATGACCATAACCGGTCAATGTTGTCAGCGGTGTGCGCAACTCATGACTGGCCGCCGACAAAAACTCGTCCTTGAGCCGATCCAGCCGCTCCAGCTCTTTGCGAGCCGCAATCTGCTCGCTAATATCCACCGCCGAAACAAGAACATATCGCATTCGTTGTTGATCGTGGATTTCGGTGACCGGCGTAAGGTTAACGTCCCAAACGCTGTCCTGCCCTGCGTTTGTTGAACCGATGTTCGCTTCCGGTATTCGTACAAAGCTGGTTGTAGCAAGCGTTTGTCGCCATAGCTCGTCGGCTTGTTGCGCCATCGGGCCCATCGCCAATTCGTCCCACGTTCGTCCGGCTAGGTCACGCGTACCGAACTGATGCGCCTCATCTGTCAGGTTAAGGAAACGTTGATTGGCGACCAGCAGTTGTCGGCTTGCAACGTCAAATAGCGCCAGCGCTACCTGGCTTGCCTGCTCAAAAATGAGACTCAAACGATCACGCTCGGCAGTGGCTTGTTGCACCTGCTGTAAGGTTTCGTTGGCGACATAAATTACGACACCGGTTGCATGACCAGCTGTGTCACGGCGCGGGACAATCGTAAACGCATAGAACTGTTCTTCTTGAGCCACACCCTGCGCGTAGCTGCGCAAGCTGACGCGTGGGCTGAGGCGTAGCTCATTCTTTTCATAGGCTTCCTGCGCCAGCTCAACGATGCTGATGCCGCCTTCCCACAAATACTCGTGCGCTTCGGCCAGCGGTCGTGTAACGAGCTGAATACCACCAATATGTTCCAGAAAGCGGTGATCGACCTGTTCAACGATCAGTCCAGGGCCGGTGCACAGAATAATGTAGAACGGCGCAAGCTCAAGCATGCCGATCAATCGCGCTCGCTCGGTATCCAGTGTATTCGACAACAGCTGCTGCTCGATTACGCTGATACGCAGCTCTTCGTTAGTTGTTTCCAGCTCTTCATTGGTTGCTTGCAGCTCCTCGTTGCTGGTTTCCAGCTCCTCATTCGCCGCCTGTAGCTCTTCGTTGGTTGTTTCAAATTCCTCGACACTAGCCTGTAGCTCTTCATGGGTCAGCATCAATTCTTCATTGGCGACCTGGAGCTGCTCGTTGGCGTCAACCAGCTCTTTGTTAGCCTGATTCAGCCGCTGATTGGCTGACTCAAGATCGGCCAGTAATTTGGTTTGATCCCGCTGCGCTGCTTCCAGTTGTCGCCGCACGCTGATCTGATCGGTTACGTCGGTGATGGTGATCGCGACATGATTTGCCGTCTGCGTTTCGCCCGGCATATACACAAAGCTTAAGTTAATCGCTCGTTCCCTGGCGTCTCCGGCTGCGAGGATCACATCGGCAAGGTTCAAGGTTAGCTGTTGGCGGAAAGCCGTGTCAATCGCATTGCGGGCCTCATCGTATGGAATCCCCCGCACGGAGTGCAAGAAATCTTGCTCAACGCCCGAGTCGCGTAAGCCAAGCATGCGCCGCGCCGCTACATTGATCGAGATGATTTTGTAACTTCGGTCGATGACGACGACGCCGACCGGCAGAAAACGCAGCAGTTGATCGTTAACGCGCCGGTTCTGGTTGCTGTCTCCTATAGCGGTAATCATATCGTCCGACATCGGTCGCTCTTGCCCATTGTCACGAGTCGCGGGCAAACGCGCCGGTAGATTGTTGACGGGTTTGGAGCGATTGGCGTTAAGGTCGCGCAGGTGGGGCATTGTTTCCCCACTCGCAATGCAGTGGTACATGCGGAACGGCCGATTGATCGACTCGTAGTATGCGAGTTTGGCGCGAACCGTTTCGGCTTTACCGAGCATCAAGTAGCCCTGACGTGGCCGCAGCGCGAACGCAAACTGGCTCAATACATGCTCTTGCAACTCGTTGGTGAAGTAAATCAACACATTACGGCACAGCACCAGATCGATGCGTGGAAACGGCGGACTTTGGCTCAAATCCTGATGGCCAAAAATTACCATCTGTCGCAGCGTCTTAAGAATATGGTAACCCTTGTTGCCCGGCAGCTGCTCAAAAAAGCGGTCGTGAAAGCCTCCGGGCAGCTGGTTGAGCGCATTCTCGGGATACACGCCCGCGCGAGCAAAGGAGATCGCGTCCGCATCCAGGTCGGTTGCAAAAATGCGAATGTTCCACTCGGGCAGTTCAGCTCCGAGCATGTCGGCGATCACCATTGCCAGGCTGTAGGGTTCCTCGCCGGTAGCGCATCCTGCGCTCCACAGGCGCAAGGTTCGGTCCTGCTCGCGCGCATGGTCGATGATGCTTGGCAGAACCTCGGCCTGGAGATAAGCGAAGGCTTCGGCGTCGCGAAAGAACTCGGTGACGTTGATCAGAAATGCTGCTACCAGCTCGCCCACTTCTTCGGGGCGCGCTTTAAGATAGGCGGCGTACTCGTCCAATGAATGCATGCCGGTTACGGCCATGCGTCGGCCCAGTCGTCGGATTATCGTGCTGGTTTTGTAGGGACGAAAATCAAGATTAGCCTGCTCGTTGATCGTTTGGAGCACCTCATCAAGCGTTCCGTCGGTGCTTTCGTCGCGACGTGGTGTGAATGCGCCGGTCAGCAGATCGTAGAGCAGCGGGCCAATGCGCTCGATATCAGCCACGTGGTCAACCGCCGTCGGGGGCAGCGCCAGCGGCATTGACGGAAAGCGCGCCGTGTTCGGATTTTGGATGATCACGGTGCCGCCCTGGTTTTTGACCTCAACCGCGCCGACTGCTCCGTCCGAGCCGGAGCCGGTCAGAATGACGGCAATCAAGCGTTCGCCATAGTTTGCGGCGGCAGTGGACAGCAGCAGGTCAACGCTTGGTCGTGGACGTCCCTGCGGGTTGGATTCAAACTCGACTGAGCTTTCGTTGATCAAAACATGGCGGTTGGAAGGCACTACATATACATGACCCGGCTCAAGCCGCGTGTGTCCGTCTACCACCACCACCTGAAGGCTAGTCGCATGTTGTAATATCTCGCCAAGGCTACTGGGACGGCTAGGATCGAGGTGCTGAGCGATCACCAGTGGGGCTGGGAATTCCTTCGGCAGTGATCCGATCAAGATCGACAAGGCCTCGATGCCACCGGCGGAAGCGCCAACAACAACTAGATCGGGTGTTTCCTGCGTAGGTTGCGTATCAGTCATTGATCATTCATTTCTACATAATTCTATCGCAAAAGTATTGGCGCAAAAAATATCTGGCGAATGGTATGTATTGTATCGCTTATTTGTCCAATGACAGCTTATCCCGACAGCGACGACTCTGGCCCATTATGATTTTCAACGCCGCGCATTGCCGCACCGATTTCTTGATCATGGGCCTCGCTAATCATCGCGCACACCTGCTGCAACAATTCACCGACATTAAACGGCTTGCCCAGCACGCTGATGCCCTTCAACGTCAGCAAGCCTTCGTCAACGTTGGCCCGCAGCCATTTCAAACTTGTCGTACACAGCACAACGGGAATGTGGGCGGTATCGGGACTCATTTTAACTTTTTGGATCATTTGCCATCCCTGCTCCTCACGGAACGGTGGGTGGTCACTGATGATCAGATCGGGCATGATCCGGCGGACCTCTTCTAAATCACGGATGCTGTAGGTGTGCAAGCTGACTTCGTAGCCCTCCGGCGTGAGCAAGTCATAAAAAAGCTGCAAAATTTCCTGCGTGTCGTTAATCACCATGATATGCTTCGGCACGGCGCTGCATCCTTCATATACGAAAGGTCGTTCTCATACACAACGAGTGGGTGTTTTATTATGGGTTTGGACGAGCACCAGTGCGTTGCAATCCGCCGAGCGGGGGAGTAGGCTCGTCATCTTGTGCTTGCGTGCGGCCAATATCGTGTTCGCGCAGCAACACCTGCCGGATCACATCTGCTTGCTGCTCGGCTTCCTGGAGTCTTTTCGCAAAGCGCTCGGCGAGCCAAGATTGGCCGCGCTTCTTTGCATCGTTGTGCAGCCGCCGCACCATCACCGCGCTTTCTTCCAATGTGTTGAGCGCGACGTAGAGCGCCTGCTCCAGCGCATCGGCTTGCTCAGCCATCATGGTTTCAACCGAATAGGCATGGCCGGTACGACAGCGGAAGCGCGTCAGGTTGCCGTCGTCGATCTCGTACAGCACACCCTTGCATTCCGGGCAAGAAAACGTTGAGGGTGTACCTGCTCGTTCCTCGGCATCGAACGT
>JASKZZ010000501.1 GCA_030147335.1 Herpetosiphonaceae bacterium
GCGCAATGATATCGATAGCCTGACGCTTACCGCAACGCCGATTCCGCGCACACTGCACATGGCAATGGCGGGAATGCGTGATCTTAGCATCATTGATACGCCACCCGAAGATCGCGTGCCGATTAAAACGTATGTTGTGCCATTCGACGAAAATCTAGTGCGCGAGTCGATAATGCGCGAGCTGAATCGCGGCGGACAGGTGTATGTGGTGCATAACCGTGTGCAAAGTATTTACTCGTTCGCCCATCGTTTGCAGGAGTTGGTGCCTGAAGCGCGCTTCCTTGTTGGACACGGTCAGTTGGAGGAAAAAGAATTGGAACGGGTGATGCTCCAATTCTTTGAAGGCGAGGCCGATGTTTTGGTCTGCACGACCATTATTGAAAGCGGATTGGACATTCCTCGCGCCAACACCATTATCATCGACGACGCAACCAATTATGGGTTAGCCCAGCTGTACCAGTTGCGAGGGCGTGTTGGCCGTTCAACGCAGCGAGCATACGCGTATTTGCTGTACCACGCGGGGAAGCGCATTACCGGCGATGCGCAGCAACGACTCGAAGCGATTCAAGAAGCAACTGAGCTAGGCGCAGGCTTTCGTATCGCAATGCGCGATCTTGAGATTCGCGGCACCGGCAATTTGCTTGGTCCCGAACAAGCGGGACACATTGGCGCTGTTGGGTTCGATCTGTACACGCGCTTGCTGGGACAGGCCGTTGAAACACGTAAAGCCGAGCAGAGCCGCGTGAATACTGCCGAGCGGAAGCTACAGCTGGCGCGCAGCACGCAGCAAACGGAGCAGCTACGTCGGGCGGCGGCTACCTCGCTACCAAGGTCTAGCTCGCGTGGAGCAAGTGCGGCAGACGGCAATGGCGGCCCGATTACGCCAATTCAGCTGGTAACATTGGATTTACCGTTGACTGCGTACTTGCCGACCGATTACATCAGCGATGATACGCTACGATTGCGTGTGTACCAAAAGCTTGCTCAGGCCACAACGCCGGAAGATATTCGGCAGCTGCGGAACGAACTTAAGGATCGGTTTGGCCAGGTGCCCCAGCCAGCCGAGCATTTGTTGCTATGGTTACAGCTCAAGTCGCTCGCGCTGCGGGCAAGTGTTGCGTCAATCTCAACCAGTGAGGACGAGATCACGATTCGGCTGCCAGTCGACAGGTTTGTGGATCGGGAAGGCTTACAGCGCCAATTCGATGGCGCTGTCCGGTTTGGACCGCAGTTCGCGCGGGTCAATCGTCGCATCGTCGGGGGGCAGTGGGCAGACATAGTTCGTGCCGTGCTGGAAGCGTTGGGCCGAGGCACTTAGTGGTTGTGCAATGTAGTGGTAATAGCCCTAACCACCGCTCCGAGGCTGTTGGCGGTCAATAAAGGCTTCTTGTTGTCCGGGTGGACGTTGAGATCCCGCTGCGGCAGCTCCCGGTGCTTGTTGTGCCGCGGCTGAACCACCTGCCGGTGGTGGTCCCTGCGGTTGGGATTGTCCACCACCTTGCTGAGCTTTGGCTGGTGCTGGTGCCCCACCGCTTTGTGGCTTCGCGCCCCCCCCAGCTGGCTTTGGAGCTGGACGAGGTGTTGCAGCTAACCGGCCAAGTCGTAATGTCGCGGTCACCATCGAAAAAATACCAAGGGCCAGCGCTGCGCCAAGTAGCACATATCCCAGCCAGTTCAGCATAAATTGACTAACAATACCTGCTCTGATCCAGCTTTCAACCGGCTGCGTCGGATCGGTTTCGGTATAGTAATATTGTTGGGCGTAGCGCAGCGTAAACGAGATCAACAGGCCTACGTTGAGCAAGCCCAGTAATCCTCCGCCAAAGCGTTCCGCGCCTTTCATGGCGCGGCGTGGAAAAAAGAGGCCGCTGCCATAGCCACTAAAAAGAGCTGTCCCAATCAGTAGCGCAAGTGACAGCAGCAAAAAAGCATTATTGATGCGTAGCCCACTGCGATCTGAAAGTGTTTGCCCCCAACGCTCCGCCCAGAACTCAACTAGCAGTGCGCCAAGCAACACCCCGATTAGCGCCGTGCCTTCCTTGATACCGCCACGACGCACGCCATTAGCGAAGCCTATTGCCAGCAACAGTCCAATTAAAACCGAGCCTACTAATGTCATGACAACGAGGTCCTTTTCTAGCGTAGGTGCCTGCATTCTAGCACAGCCCAAGAACCGCTTGCATCATAAAGCACTGGTTTGTGGTCATAATTCCAACAAAGGATGCTTGAAGCTGGCACGAGAATTGATGCGTTATTCATCCTGAAGGGTTAAACACAAGCACATGCTTGACGTGTAGGTACGGCAACTACGAACGACGGGCGCTGGAAGGCGGACGTTCGCCTTTTTTTGTGTTCGACATACGATTGTCGTTGCGCAACGAATGGAATGTGCTATTCTAGTGGCAGAGTTCTAGATTGTTCGTGCACGTCGTACCCCTTCGTTTGAGCTGGAACGAGTAGCTAGAAGCTATATTTAAGGAGCGAAAATCATGGCACGAGTCGCAATCAACGGCTTCGGACGCATCGGGCGTCAAATCTTCAAGGCAATCTTGGAGCGATACCCCGACGAGATCGAGATTGTCGCGATTAACGACCTGACCGACAATCAAACACTGGCCCACCTGCTGCGCTACGATAGCACGTATGGACAGTTTGAGGGTGAGGTTGAAGCTACGGAAGAAACGATCACCATTAGCTTCGGCGAAGACCAGATGGAAATCCGCGCGCTCGCCGAGAAAGACCCGGCAAATCTGCCATGGGGCGAGCTGAATGTTGATATTGTGATCGAATCAACGGGCCGTTTTACAGATGCCGACAAGGCACGAGCTCACATTCAGGCTGGTTGCAAGAAAGTTATTATCAGCGCGCCGGCCAAGGGTGAGGATATTACAATCTGTCTGGGCGTTAACGACGATCAGTACGATCCCGAGAAACACAATATTATCTCGAACGCGAGCTGCACCACCAACTGTCTCGCGCCGGTCGCGAAGGTGCTGCAAGACAGCTTCGGTATTCGCCGTGGCTTGATGACAACGGTTCACGCCTACACGATGGACCAGAATCTTCAGGACAACATTCACAAGGATCTGCGGCGTGCTCGTGGCGCGGCCCAAAACATTATTCCCACAACCACAGGTGCTGCGAAGGCTGTTGCCCTAGTTATTCCTGAGCTTAAGGGCAAGTTCGACGGCTACGCGCTGCGCGTACCAACGCCTACCGTGTCCATTGTTGACTTCGTGGTTGAGCTTGAGCGCACTGCTACGGTTGACGAAGTCAATGCGGCGTTTCGCGCGGCGGCTGACGGCGACATGGAAGGCATTCTCGGTGTGTCTGACGAGCCATTGGTTTCCAGCGACTATATCGGTACCGAGCTAAGCTCAATCGTTGACTCAGAGCTGACGATGGTGATGGGTGATAACCTGTTCAAAGTCGTGGCCTGGTACGACAACGAGTGGGGCTATAGCTGCCGCTGCGCCGATCTGACCGCGCTGATGGGTGAGGATTTCGACGGTGGAGCTGAGCAATAGGATCTAGCTATTAGCGTTCAGCAATCAGCCGTCAGCGATGGATTATCATCACTGGCGGCTGACTTCATTTGTGAGAAGCAT
>JASKZZ010000556.1 GCA_030147335.1 Herpetosiphonaceae bacterium
CCGTTCCATATCGCGCTCAAATGGCCGGTCGCGCAGCGCGATGCGTCCCATCAACGTATCAACATCGGCTTGCAGGTAGACAACAAGATCCGGCTTGGGCACGCGCTCGGAAAGCGTGTGATACAGTTGATGAAACAGCTCAAGCTCGTCACGTGTAAGATTGAGCCGTGCAAACAGATCGTTCTTGGCGAATAAATAATCGCTGATCAAGTTGGTATGGCCGACGCGCAGCGCGACAATATTCGACTGCTGCTTGAAGCGGCTCAGTGCGAAAAAGGTCTGCGTTTGAAACGCATAGCGTGCGCGGTCGTCATAGAAGTCGGACAGAAACGGATTTTCCTCAACCACTTCCAGCAGGATTTCTGCGCCAAGCGGCTTGGAAAGCAGACGAGTCAGTGTTGTTTTGCCGACGCCGATCACGCCCTCGATAACAATGTAGTGCGTCATAGTGCTACGAATGGGTGACGCTGGATAAAGAAATCTGTGCTTTATCCAGCATTGTTTAACGCCTAACCTTTGGAGCTTGCTCGTTGCTTGGGAGCGTCAACACGAAACGCCGTGTATTGGCTCAACAGATGGATCGGCAGCTTGCCAACAACGTGAACGCCTTCCTCGACATATTCTTCTTTCTCCACCGATCCGTTTTGTCGCCACAGAGCGACAAGGTCGTTGCGTGAATATGGCAGCAAAACTTCAAGCGCTGTCATTTCGCCGGCAAGCAGCTCTTCGATCCGCTGCTGTAGTACATCCAGTCCCCAGCTCTTTGCGGCGGATACCGGAACATAGTCAGCAGGCAGGTTGATTTCCTCGGCCAACTGCGCCACCTTGCCGCTATCGATGCCTCCCAGCTCATCAATTTTGTTGAGAATCGTCAAAATTGGCTTTTCATCTACTTGAAGATCGGCCAGTGTTTCGAGTACGGTTTCGGATTGTTCCTCGGCGTTGGCGTGTGTAATATCCAACACATGCAGCAAAATGTCTGCTTCCTGAATTTCTTCAAGCGTCGCGCGGAATGCGGCAACGAGTGGCGTAGGTAGACGTTGGATAAAGCCCACGGTATCGGTCAGTAAAATCGTTCGTCCGTTTTGCAGCGAGACTTGTCGAGTTGTTGGATCAAGGGTTGCAAAGAGTTGGTTTTCGGCTCGAACCGATGCTCCCGATAACGCATTCAACAGCGTTGATTTACCGGCGTTGGTGTAGCCGACAAGCGAAACAACAGGAATGCCGCTTTGTCGTCGTCGCTGACGATAACGCTCGCGATGACGCCGCACCTCTTCAATCTGGTCCTTCAACATTGCGATGCGCCGTCCCACTAATCGACGGTCGGTTTCAAGCTGCGTTTCACCGGGACCACGCACGCCAACCGCCGATCCACCGGCAGCACCCTGCGCCGTTTGCCGCGACAAGTGACCCCATTGTCCGCGTAGTCTTGGCAAAAGATACTCATGCTGCGCTAGCTCAACCTGTAGTCGGCCTTCGCGCGTTTGAGCGTGCTGGGCAAAAATATCGAGAATAAGCTGCGGACGGTCGATCACGCGGGTTTGCAGCACTTCTTCCAGATTACGGGTTTGCGATCCGGTTAGCTCGTCGTCGAACACAACCAGGTCGTAGTGCAGTTCACCTTTGAGATCGGCGATCTCCTGTGCTTTGCCGGGGCCAATGTAGTATTTGGGATAGGGTGTCGTCAGTTTTTGGTATGTTGTGCCGACAACTTCCAGTCCTGCGGTATCGGCCAGCAGGATTAGCTCATTGAGCGAGTCTTGAGCGGACCATGAGCTATGATCGGCGTGTACTTCGAGGCCGACCAGGACTGCCCGTGGCTTGTCAAGCGTTGTGCTATGCATGCGACGACGAACTTTGCCGTCATCATTGTGATTTGATTCGTTCATACAGGGCTCCTCGTCTGCCTAGCTTATAGTATTCGTGCTTTGTGCGCAAGCGTACCATATCCAATGCCACGAGGAAGGGACATTGCGTAAGCCACAGCGGACTTGCACAATATCCCTTGTCTATTACCTGACGATGTTAACGACCCGGCCCGGCACGATCACAACTCGTCGCGGCATGCCGCCATGGAGATCGGCTTGAATCCGTGGGCTTGCCAGTGCCAGTGCCTGCACGCTTTCGTCGTCGGCATCAGCCGCAACGGTGATGCGATCACGCACCTTGCCATTGATTTGCACCGGCATCTCGACCATTGCTGTGGCCATCGCTTCTGGACTATAGCTTGGCCAAGCCTGCTGATGAATACTAGCTCCGTGGCCTAGCCGTGCCCACAATTCCTCGGCGAAATGTGGTGCTAATGGCGCTACCAGCAGCGCCATTGTTTCATACATGTGTTGGCGTTGTTGTTTGGCGATGTGCTGTATATGCTCTCGCAGCCAGCCGCTTTCTTCCATCAGCGCTGCAATCGCAACATGAAAGCGGAGCGTTTCAATGCCGTCGCTGACGCGCGCAATCAGTCGATGCCTACGCCGCTCCACCTCGGCTGCAAGCTGTTCATCGGGCTGCGTTGCTCCACCTGTAGTGCCCGTCAATTCCCACATTCGGCTGACAAAGCGAGCAACACCACCAATACCGGCATCGGTAAAATCACCGCCGTCTTCCCACGGCCCCAAAAACAGCATATACATGCGGAACACGTCCGCGCCGTAGCGTTCGATGTAGCCGTCGGGCGTGATGACGTTGCCCCGACTCTTGGACATTTTCGCGCCATCCTTGGTTATCATACCGTGTAGTCGTAAACGCTTAAACGGCTCGTCAAACGGCAAGTGACCCAGGTCGTGCAGCGCTTTGGTAATAAATCGGGCATACAAATGATGCATGGTTGTGTGCTCCGGCCCACCTGCATATTGATCAACAGGAAGCCAACGCTGTATTCGCTCAGACTTCCAGGCCTGATCATGTTCCTCCGTTGATGTGTAGCGCAGAAAGTACCAAGCCGAGTCCAGAAAGTTGTCGCTGACGTCGGTTTCGCGCTGGGCTGGGCCATCACATTGCGGGCAGGTCGTATGGACAAATTCTGGTACAGCTGCTAAAGGAGCGACGCCTGTGGGCCGAAAGTTTTCAATATGTGGCAGCAGAACCGGCAGCTGGTCCTCCGGTACCGGCACGACTCCACAGCGCTCACAGTGGATGATCGGGATTGGCGGCCCCCAGTAGCGCTGTCGACTAATCAGCCAATCGTGCAAGCGATAGGTGACGCGAGCTTGACCAACTCTATCTTGCTCCAGCCACGCAACGATCTCCTGCCGCGCTGCTGCACTCGTCATCCCATCGAAGCTACCTGAGTCGATGACGACCCCATCCTCGGTAAATGCCTGCTGAGTCGTCTGCTCGCCGTCAACTGGCTTAATCACCCACTTAACGGGCAGGTTATAGCGCATCGCAAATTCCCAATCGCGTTCGTCGTGAGCGGGAACGCACATGACCGCGCCCGTTCCGTAGCGCGGCAGCACATAATCCGCCACCCAGATTTGCACACGCGCACCATTCACAGGATTAACCGCATATGCTCCCGTCCACACACCGGTTTTTTCAGCGCCGATCAAACGCTCACGCTCAAGCTTGCGTCCGGTTTCGGCAATATATTGATGAACAGCAGCCTGCTGCTTCTCAGTAGCGATCCGTTGGACCAGGGGATGCTCCGGTGCCAGGACGACCGCTGTTGCGCCGCCGATAGTATCCGCCCGTGTGGTGAAGACACGAATCGACGCATCGAACTCTGCAACCGCAAAGTCGATTTCGGCTCCTTCACTGCGACCGATCCATGCTGTTTGCCGTTTGACCGATGCTTCAGGAAAGTCAACGCCAGCGAAATCCAGCAAACGGTCGGCGTACTGCGTGATGCGGAAAAACCATTGACGCATCACACGCTGCTCGATCAAGGAATTACAGCGTTCGCAGCGCCCATCAACGACTTGCTCGTTCGCCAGCACCGTTTGATCGTGTGGACACCAATTAACTGATGCTTCTGCCTGGTAAGCCAGGCCCGCCTTGAACAGTTGCAGAAAAATCCATTGTGTCCAGCGGTAATACTCGGGTTGGGTCGTATCCACCTCTCGTGACCAGTCGAACTGACAGCCCAGCCGCTTCAATTGTTCTTCTCGAAAGCGCCGGATATTAACCGGTACGACATCGGCGGGATGCCGACCGATCTTAATTGCATAATTTTCGGAGTGGATGCCGAATGCATCAAAGCCCATCGGCTGGAACACGTCATAGCCCTGCATTTTTCGCAACCGACCGAACGTGTCGGCTCCGCAGTAAGTGTAGACGTGTCCAACATGCAGCCCTTCACCTGAAGGATACGGAAACTCCATCAAGTTATAGAACGGACGCTTCGCGCGATCCAGATTAACGCGATGGCTTTCCTTTTGTTCCCAGTATCGTCGCCATTTGGTCTCGGCCTCATGTATTGCATATCGCTGTGCCATGGTAATTCTCCTGTTAGTTGGTATTAGACGCCGAGACGGTGGAACGTTGTGTTTTAGCCGCCTTGATGTCTGTTGTCGTTCAATCTATGCATTTCGTATGATGTGTGAATGGCTTTCAACCTCAATCGGTGGTGGACGTGGCAGTGGCGATTGGCAAGAAGGCAGGGCATGACATGCTCCTTAAAAATCAAAAGCGCTTCCCATATAGGGAAGCGCCGTATCGGCTACACGTGTTAGCTACTGCATCACGCTCCCCATGCCAAGTTGCCCCTCGTAAGGAGGAGCTGATAGCTAAGGAGAAGCTGGTTGTGATGCCGTGTGTTCATAATGTGTATGGTTATTGGTGTGTTTTGGTCAGCATAGCAAGGTAAGGCAGCAATGTCAATCCTTCTTTTGGCCCAATAGCTAGCCGCCTTG
>JASKZZ010000045.1 GCA_030147335.1 Herpetosiphonaceae bacterium
GGGCGAAAATCTGCATCACTGGCCGCTCATGGGACCGCTGCTGGCCAACACGTCGATCAAGCCGGGCAAGACCGAAATTACCCGTAGCTTGGCTCATTTCAAGGAGATGCTGCAAATTCGCAAAAGCTCCAAGCTGTTTCGCCTGGAAACGGTGGAGGATATTCAAGCCAAGCTGCGCTTTTGGAACACAGGACCGTCCCAAATCCCTGGCCTGATCGTGATGCATTTGGCCGATGCGGGGCCGCGCCAAGTTGACGACAGCTACGCCCAGATCGTTGTGCTCTTCAATGCGCTGCCGACTGGCGAAAGTATTCATGCACCGGTATTTGCGGGCGTCGACTTGAAGCTGCATCCGGTCCAAGCTGCCGGTAGCTACGCAAACACCGCGACGTTCAATCCCGACACAAGTGTGTTTCATGTACCGGCTTATACCGCTGCGGTCTTTATTGAGTTAAAAGCTGGTGCTCCGCTCATTGAGCCGCATTAAAAGCGCGGCTGACGGATTCCATACGAGCACGATTGACGCCGATGTCGCCGCGACCTAACCGTGACGCAGAGCGGAAATGAATCAACTTCGCGTTGTCGTCAAAGCGAAACTCAACGTCGTCGATAAAACCAATGCCAGGGGTACGAAATTCTGCCGCGATGTACTCCTGCTCATCGCTCACAATTGTGGTACGAGGCATGGTCTGCACAACCTCCAGCAGCCGTGCCTTGGCCTCACCAAGCGATGCAGTATATGGCAGCGCCGGCATAAGTTGATCAGGGAGTGCTCGCTCGGTCGCAACACAATTCGGCGTCGTCGGACACGGCGTGAGCTGCCTATCCACAACACCCAGCGTTGCGGGACGACGAGCAGTGCGCGCCCAAACAGTAACACTGATCAAAGCCAACGCAATCAGTACGGCAAACCCTAGCAACATAGTGCGTAATCGTTTCATCCTCTCCAGTTCCCTACTTTTATGTAAAGTTGAATCAAACACGTCTGCTTTCACAGCCTAAATGAACTAACCGCAATCATAAGTGTACCTCAATCGGTGGCATCGCTCCTGCCACGAGGCTGATAACCACAAGGTTCCTTGGTATATTGCACCTTTACCTATGATTACGCTCCACCCGACCCGACGGGAGGATAATGATGAAACGATTACGACAAGACCTTAACTACATTGTCAGCGCCTGCTTACTGGTTGCAGCAACAGTTGCAACGCTTACCGGCATCGTAGCGCATTTGTGGGATCTTAACGATTTTGTGTATCACACCTATGCCGGCTACGCGATGACAGTCTTCTCGCTGGCGCATGTGTACCTCAATTGGGGCCGGATGGTCAGCTATGGCCGCTTCCGGCTGCTGCCGCGTAAATCGCTCACACGACGAACTGAGCCAACGCTCGCTCCGACGGCTGCCACAACCAACGCTACCGTAATGTCCATGCCGCAACAACGTCGGCTACCACGACGCGGCTTTCTCGCTTTAGTAGTGGGCGGCCTTGGTGGCTTCGTCTGGGGTCGAGGGCTGCGGCAAGCACCTGAGATTACGCAAGGCGCGGATTTGGGAGTGGTGTACCATCAATGGAGCAAGCCAGGCGTGATCGACGTTCTTGGCACTGTCAGCAACTGGGGGCAGCAGCCCGCGCTGTATAAAAGCTATCCTCAAGCGCAGGTTGTCACGTTGCCCAAGCCAGATGAAACGGGCGGCCTCAGCGCCGAAGCTGCAATCATGCGTCGCCGGTCCAGCCGCGACTATTTGGGCACGCCAATGTCGATTGAGGAGCTATCACGCGTACTGTTTTTTACTGGCGGCATCAACAGCGAGCGTTGGGGTCATCGCCTACGCACCGCGCCTTCATCCGGCGCATTGTTTCCAATCGAGGTGTATCCGGTTGTCCATAACGTTAACGGGATGACACCGGGCGTGTACCACTACAACGTCGAGCATCATACGCTGGAACTGCTGCAGCCTGGAGATCAGCGCGCGGAAGTGGTGCGTCAAGGCTTATCGCAGCAGTTCTTGGGAGAAGCGAATGTCGTTCTGTTTTTTACCGTTATCTTTCAACGGATGCGTTGGAAATACCAGGACCGAACCTATCGCTACGGGCTCATTGAAGCGGGCCATCTTGGCCAAAATGCATATCTGGCGGCAACCTCGATTGGCCTTGGCGCGTGCGCAGTGGGCGCGTTTATGGACGACGCGATCAATGCCATGCTGGGAGTGGACGGCGAAGAGGAAGCAGCAATCTATATGCTGGCGGTCGGCAAGATATAACGATGTGATGTAGAATCGCAAGTAAATTCGGTATGCTGTTTTTTCAACTCTATCCTAAAACGGACAAAGGACGAGCACATATGACGAAGGTCTACAATTTCAACCCTGGCCCGGCGGTTCTCCCGCAAACAGTACTTGCCCAAGCCCAGGCTGAGCTACTTGACTACCAGGGTCGCGGCATGTCTATTATGGAGATGAGCCACCGGTCGGCGGAGTTCGAGGCGATCAACAACGAGGCCGAGGCACGAATGAAACGTTTGCTGGAACTGGACGACGAGTACCGCGTGTTGTTTCTGCAAGGCGGCGCGAGTCTGCAATTCGCTATGGTGCCGATGAATTTTCTCCATCCAGGTACCGTCGCCGATTATTTGCTCACAGACGGCTCGTGGTCTGAGCGGGCCTATGAAGAAGCGCGGCTGATTGGTGAGGCACGAATTGCCGGCAGCACTCGTGAAGAAGAATATCGTCGCGTTCCAGGCACGAACGAAATCCACCTAAGCGACAATCCCGCGTATGTTCACATTACGTCGAACAATACAATTTATGGAACGCAGTGGCACACTTATCCCAAGGTCGACGAGCGGATGCTGGTGGCCGACATGAGCAGCGATATTTTGTCACGGCCTTTCAACGCTCGCCAATTTGGCTTGATCTATGCGGGAGCGCAGAAAAACCTGGGGCCGTCGGGCGTGACAGTTGTGATTATCCGCAACAGCTTACTGACTCAAGCAGCGAAAAATGTTCCAACGATGCTTCGCTATGCCACGCATGCCAAAAACAACTCGCTCTACAACACACCGCCGGTTTTTGGCGTGTATATGCTGAATTTAGTGCTTGGCTGGATCGAAGGCAATGGCGGCTTAGCAGCAATTGGGCAGGTCAATCAGCAAAAGGCGCAGGTTGTGTATGATGCAATCGACCGCAGCGGTGAGTTTTATCGTGGTCACGCGCAGCCCGACAGCCGCTCGCTGATGAATATCACGTTCCGTTTACCCGAAGAAGCATTGGAGCGTCAGTTCGTGAAGCAAGCAAAGGAAGAAGGCATGATCGGGCTTGGCGGTCATCGCTCTGTCGGCGGAGTTCGAGCCTCGCTCTACAATGCAATGACAATTGAAGGCAGCACAGCGCTCTCGAACTTTATGGACGAATTTGTACGACAAAACGGCTAGCACATATTTTTAGTAATTCAGACGGCTTTGATCAATGCCGACCCAGGCCGTCTGTTCTCCGTTCCTCAGCTTCTCTTGCACCCCATCTGCAAACTCCATAGTATTGCTATGAACTGATCATCCTCACCTTCGTCATCCACCATGCCGCCGTGCCGCATCACCTGTTTGTTAGCCCAACCTTAACCTTGTGATAACCCGTTAATCACTTAACCGTGGCATACTTCTGATATCGTGAAGATCATCACATAGCATACGGGCTAAAGATTTATTTTGTGGTGGTGAGCAAGGAGATGAAAGGAAACAGATGATTATCCAGGAGCGTGACGGGCAGGTGCGTCGCATCCACCATCGTTGGATAGGTTGGATAGATGCTTGTATTTTTCGTTGGTTACGACGAGCACAAACGTAGATGAGCATCGTGGCGTATTCATGCGAGGAGCCGATACAATGCTAATCTACCAGCACATTTGCCGGTTCGATCTGCGCCATTGTTGTCGCAGTAGTGTTTGCGGCGCTGCATAAACGGACTTGAAACCGCGTACCACGTCCCGGCGCGCTTTCGACGGCAACAGTACCGCCCATACCGGTAATTAATTCGTGTACAAGGGTTAATCCCAGGCCAGCACCCCCGGTCTCACGCGTACGCGAGTTATCGCCGCGATAAAAGCGCTCAAAAACGCGAGGAAGCTCCTCGGCGGGAATGCCGATGCCGGTATCGGCGACTACCAGCATAACGTATCCTCCATCGGCAACGCCTTCCAGCGCGATAATGCCACCCGGCAACGTATGGCGCAGCGCATTCTGCACAAGGTTCAGCAAGACCTGTTCAAGTCGTGCATAATCAGCCTGAACCGGCGGCAGCGTAGGGGGCAGCGTGACAACTACCTCAATTTCGCGCTCACGGCGAGCCAGCGGCGCAACCATTTCGCCAACCCTTCGGACAAGCGCCACTGTATCAACCGCAGTGATTGTCATCGGCAGCTGCTGCGCCTCAGCACGCGCAAGGGTAAATAAATCGTCGATCAGCGCCGTTAAACGCTGCGCTTCTCGTTGAAGCACATCTAAATCATGCGCGGGCAAATGATCGCCGTGATCCAAGGCCAACGCTTCAAGATAACCACGGATCGTCGCTAGCGGCGTGCGTAATTCATGCGAAACATTCGCAACCAGCTCACGGTTCGCCGCCAATAGCTTTTCAACACGAGCCTTCTCAACCTGAAGCGCGTGCTCACGTTCTTCTAGCCGCCGCGCCATGATGTTGAAGTCCGCGCTCAATCGCCCAATCTCATCGGCTGTACCAATTTCCACGCGGCGGGCGAAGTTTCCGCCAGCCACATCGCCGGTGGCAACCGCTAGATGCTCAAGCCGCCGTGTCAGCCGATGCGCCAGCAGCGAACCAACTGCCAGTGCCAGCAGCAGCACCACAACCACAACGATCAGCGAGGACAAAAGCGTGATACTCGTACCAACAAGGGTTATGCTCATTATGCGGCCAACAATTGCACCGTATTGCAAGGAACGGTCGATGTTATTTTCCACGACAAGTTCAGCGATAACAACGCCGCGCTCGTCCACAATCTCGCATACCGCAGTATCGACCAGGATACCATTGCCTGGCCGACCTACAACACAATTTTCGCCGTTTTCCTGAACCCGCAGCAGTTCCAAGCGGGCACGGTCTTCCTCTGCCATGGGTTGACCGGCTGGTGGAACATCTACACCCGCGCTTGCGAGCACCGTTCCATCTGGCCGCAGCATAATTATTCGACGAACAGCACCAAATGGCGACAGTGGTTGTGATGTGTCAACGGTCGCGCCGGTTGGTTGTGGAAAGCTCGCAGTATTATCGACAAGGCTTTTGAGTATCGATCCGAGCTGCTCTGGGGAAGTTTCACGTTGGACCAAGGGAGCCAGCAGCGGAATCGCTCGTTCAGCGGTTGTGCCAGGATCAACCAGCACTGGCACAATGGAAAGACTGCTGATGCCGATCACTACACTGAATGCAACCGGCAGCACAAGCGTTGAAAGAACACCGATCAGCAGGTATGAAAATGTTAACTGCCATCGCAGACGAGCACGCCCTGCCGTCCACAAGCTGATCAACAAGCGCGCAGGCGTGTACAATCCAAGCGTGATCATCAGCGAATTGAAAACGTAGCTAACCAGCGGCACCTGGAGATTGGACATGTCGAGGCCAAATAATCCTTGCGGATAGGGCAGCAGGCGTACCACAATCCACGAAAGGAGACCACTGACCAGTGCAAATAATCCGCCCCAAAGCAGCGCTCGCGCAAGCCGTTGCGGAAGACGCCCTATGCCGGGTTCAAGCCGCCACGCGGCGGCAGCGTACACCAATAGCGAGGGCAACGAAACAATCTCGACAAGCGGGGAGCCAAAGACCCAAGCGAGCGGGTACATCAGCAGGCCAAGCAGCGTACTCAGCACGACCATATCGGCAAGCGCGCGCCAAAAACTAACCCTCGCCGTAATGCTAGCTTTCAATACGGTAGCCCACGCCCCATACCGTCGCGATCCGCTCACCTTCGTCCCCTAGCTTTTTGCGCAGCCGCACAACATGCGTATCGACCGTGCGGTCGCCACCCTCGTAGTCAATACCCCACACATGATCGAGCAAGTAGGATCGGCTAAAGCTGCGGCCTGGATGACGAGCCAACAGCAACAATAGCTCATATTCTTTTACGGTCAGCTCCACTGCGTCGCCGCGCAGAATCACCCGACGATCGGCAGTATCGATCATCACCCAACCAAGGTTAATCGGACCTACAGCACCCTGTTCAACCCGGCGCAGCAGCTCAACCCGCCGCAGCATCGCGCGCACCCGTGCCAGCAGTTCGCGTAGACTAAATGGCTTTGTGAGGTAATCATCGGCTCCAACTTCTAGTCCCAACACGCGGTCAGCTTCTTCAGAACGGGCCGTCAGCATCAAGATCGGCACGATTGAGCGTTCGCGCAGCTTGCGGCACACAGCAAGGCCGTCGAGTTCGGGCAGCATCCAATCAAGAAGGACGAGGTCAGGACGCATTTTTGCAGCAAGCATCAATGCTGCCTCGCCATCGTGCGCGACAAAGACATGATGTCCCTCGCCTTCAAGCTGCCGTTTGACCAACGTCGCCAGCTCGTGCTCGTCCTCAACAACCAGAATAATTGCCATAACCTGCTCTAACTTCAGTCCCTGAACCGCTCAGAAGGATGCGTTAGGGGATTTGGAGGGGGGATTATTAATCATCCTATTTGTTCTTTCTACCGGCACTTCCCGTCGTAACAATGAACACTGTGCCAATCGCAACCCAAAACGCTGCCATCGCCGGATCGTCGCCAACCAACCATGTTACAGCCGCCGTCGCCAAAAATATGATGGCCGTCAAATACGGCAGCACTCGTAATGACGAATCGTTCATCTGAGTATATCCTAAACACTATCATTGATAGCTGTAGCATAAGCCGTAGCTGTTCCATAAATTATACGAATGTGTGACGAATCTGTGTCAGTGGACATGGGTGCACGCCACCATTGAAACCGGATTCGCAAGTAGCAAACACGTGTAAGGACCAGGCGAAGTCGTGTATAGTACACACGACAATCAGTGGGTCTGAGTGTTATTGACCATCGTACCGTTTCATGGTGACAACGGGCCAAGGAGCGTAACAGCATGACCATTTCAGAGCAAACCATTAATTTCATCCGAGGCGTTCCCGCAGATGAAAGCTTCCCACTAACACAAATTGCCGAGTGTGCTGCCTTTGTACTCGGGGGCGCATATGGTCCCAAAATTATGCAATATGGGCCTAGTCATGGATTTATGCCACTGCGCGAATGGCTTGCAGCTCATCACAATGTTCAGCCCGACCACGTACTTGTGGGCAATGGTTCGCTCCAGCTGCTTGATTTCCTGGGACACGCGCTGATTGAGCGGGGCGACCGCGTGTTCACCGAGTCGCCGACATATGATCGAACGCTTACGCTGCTTCGTCGTCACGGTGCGCTCGTTCAGGGCGTGCGCCTGGAAGCAGACGGACCCGACATTGCAGCGCTGGAAGTGGCGCTGCGTAAAGGGCCTCCCAAGCTGTTGTACCTGATTCCCGATTTCCAAAATCCTTCGGGCGCGACCATGTCGCTCCCCAAGCGGCAGCGTATCGCAGAGCTTGCCGAGCAGCACGGCTTTTGGCTGCTTGAAGACGCGCCATACCGACCGCTGCGCTATCGTGGCCAGCAGTTACCAACCTTGTTCGAGCTTGCGCCAAGCCGTACCCTGCATATGTCATCATTCACCAAGCAGATCGGACCGGGCGTGCGAGTTGGCTACATGATTGGCGAACCAAAGCTGTTGGATCGTATTGCCCGCGTTGCCGAAGACACCTACATTACACCGA
>JASKZZ010000079.1 GCA_030147335.1 Herpetosiphonaceae bacterium
ACGGTACGCGGTTGTCGAAGTATCGGCAGCGATAGGCGCTCGCGCCGTGACTGCACGCTGAATTCGATCATGGATGAGCTGTGTGTCAAGCGCTTGTTCCTGCTGCCAGGTCCACAAACGGACGCGAATTTGCGATTTGCCACTCCAGGTGCCTCGGGCAAGCCATTCGCCTGCCGCGCTTTGCACCTCGACCACTGCGCCATCTGCCGGCTGCGACGAAACGCGTTCAATAGCGCCCTCGAATAACCATGGATGGCGCTGAAGTACCGAGCGCTCACGGCCCTGCTTAAGCGTTACTTGAAATACCATGGCCGCGACTGTAGCACGCGTTGGGTCAATGGGTCAAGTCACTGGCATACGCTCTGCTGATGGTGGAGCAACGGCCGCACCGTAGCCAGGAGGTTAGAGATGTCAGGAATCCCTCATTCGAGTGACCAACTAAGCCCAGAAGCGCAGCAAATATTAGAGTATCTGACGAATCATCCAAACGAACAGTTCACAATTACAGAGCTTTGTCAGGCGATTGGTTGTGGCGAGGATGATGGCAAGGTGAGCGCGGAAGCGTTAGCTTATCAGGGCGAGATCGACAAGGAGCGACCGGAAGGCGGCGAAACAGTGTATAGCCGTCCACGTCGCACATAAGAAACTCTGCATGGTCATCGCTTCTTTGATGCGGCTTAACCATCACACTTTACATAGCGCCGTTGCGATACGGCGCTAAAACCCCGTAACTCATGGCTTCTATGCAGCGTTGTTTTCTTTGTATATCAACGATATGTTCCAACAACGCCGCATCCTCGCCTAAACCTTCAATCCGGCTTTGTAACAAGCTATAAGCAGCTTTTCACCACGCATTGTTAGTGAAGCAAAACTGTAGCGACTCCCTCGGCGGACCAACCTGGGGAATGGATCAACAAGCAAAGCGTATGGATGCCAAAATGAATGCCGAAACGGGAGACTCACCCCCAGTCGCTTGTTCTGCTGCTGTTCGGCTGCAGCTTGTCGATGGCCATGTGATGATGCGTGCTGGTCTTCGGCTATTGCTTGAAAGCCGGCCAGGATGGCGAGTGGTGGGTGAGGCTTCCAGCCGCAAGGAAGCGGTGGCAATTGCAGGCCGTGAGCAGCCCGACGTAATTTTGCTGGATTTGGTGTTGGGCCGCGATAGCGTCGTTGACTTGCTTCCAAATCTACTTGTAGTTGCGCCAGAGGCGCGAATTATGGTGTTGACCGGTATTTATGATACGGAACTGCATCAACAAGCAATTCGATTGGGCGCAGTAGGGCTGGTGCTCAAAGACCACGCACCCGATGTGCTGATCAAAGCGATTGAGAAAGTGTACGCGGGCGAAGCGTGGCTTGACCGCTCAACAATAACCCAGTTGATCCGCGAAATGGCCCGTGTTGATCAGCCGTCGCTCATGCAACCTGCCAAGATCATAAAAGGATTGACGAGTCGTGAGCGCGAGTTTATTGCGCTGATCGGTGAGGGTCTCAAGAACAAGCAAGTTGCTGAACGGCTCCATGTCAGCGAGACCACCGTGCGCCATTATCTTACCTCTATCTTCACGAAGCTTGGCGTCGCTGATCGCCTTGAGCTTATGCTGTATGCGTATCGCTATGGCCTTGCCCGAATGCCGCGCTAGCGCCAGGTCTTCAACCACGACAACACCCTGGTATCATAAATGAGTAAGAACGTGTTTTTGCGTCTGGACCTTATTGAAAGCTAGTCGCTATGTTGATCGTTTATGCAACGCTTGCGCTGCTAACATTGTTGATTGGTGTTGGCTTCATAGGTATCTTGCTGATGCGGCGTCCTGGTCGTCCACGCATCATCGGCGTCTTCCTGCTGGTCGAGGCACTACTTGCTGTCGCAGCCCAGGTATTGTTGAGTGTGCTGCCGTTCGGTATTGGTGAGCCGCTGATTCGCGTGCCTTTGCGGTTGTTGGTGCTGCAAACTGTCGGTGGCATACTTGTGATTGGCGTTGTGGCAACGATGCTCTTGGTGGTCGGACGTTACATTCGTGGACGGTTACAAACCAAACAGCCGCTGTTGGTTTCTGCCCTTCTGCTTGGTGTTCCATTTGTTGCGTCAACCAGTATGTTCGGTATGGCCCGCTGGAGCTTGCCCGAACGTGAGCGAGAGCGCGATCCTGACAAGCGTGAGCTTACTTTCCCACCGGGGTTTAGCTCGAACATCTATGTGCAGGGCACGATGGATAATCCTACTGCGATAGCGTTTGGTCCCGACAACAAGCTGTACATCTCCGACATTAGTGGCGCTTTGTGGGTTGCGGCAGACGCTGACCGGAACGGCACAACTGAGACGATCACTCAGTGGGCCGACGGCTTTCAATTATTGATTGGCCTTGTTTGGCGTGGAGACGAACTCTACACTGCCAGTTCAGGAAAAATCGAGGCGCTGCGGGATACCGATGGAGACGGAAAAGCTGACGCGCGACGAACCGTTGTGGATGGCTTGCCCTCAATGGTGCTGATGCCCCATTCCAATAATGGTCTCGCGTTTGGTCCCGATGGACGGCTATACTTTGGTGTAGGCAGCACAACCGATGGACAGATTGAGACCAATGAGCGCGCCGCCGCAATCTTATCGGTCAATCCTGACGGTAGTGATCTTCAAGTATATGCTCGTGGTTTGGGTAACAGCTTTGATGTTGCGTTCAACCGGGCGGGTGATCTTTTTGCCGGTGATAATAGTCCG
>JASKZZ010000103.1 GCA_030147335.1 Herpetosiphonaceae bacterium
TAGCGAGGGCGCCGATGAGCTTGTCTTTTATGACATTACGGCCTCGTCTGACGAGCGTGCAATCATGGCCGATGTGGTCGAGCGCACTGCTTCCCAGGTGTTTATTCCGCTCACAGTCGGCGGCGGCATTCGCACGGTTGATGATATGTACCGTATGCTCCGAGCCGGTGCCGACAAGGTGTCGATTAACACTGCCGCCTTTCTCAATCCGCAGCTGATCGCTGATGGAGCTAAGCGTTTTGGCAGCCAATGCATTGTGTTGTCGATTGACGCTCGTCGCAGCAGTGGCGGCACAGGTTGGGAAGTTTTTACCCATACCGGCGGCGCGGGACGAGCCACAGGTAAGGATGCGGTCACATGGGCGCACGAGGCTGTTGAGCTTGGGGCGGGAGAGATCGTGATTAACAGCATTGACGCCGACGGAACACGCGCTGGCTATGATCTTGAACTTCTTCAAGCGGTTTCTGATGTTGTGCCTGTGCCGGTGATTGCTTCGGGTGGCGCTGGTACGCTGCAACATATGTTGGAAGCTGTTACGATTGGTCGCGCAGATGCCGCGCTTGCTGCTTCGATCTTTCATTTCGGAACGTATTCAATTACTCAAGCCAAAGCATACTTCGCGGAACGTGGCGTTCCCGTTCGTAACACCTAGACGCATATGCTCAAGGATATGGCATGGATGATCTGTTGGAAACAACTGGTGTCCGCTGTCACTCATCGCTTATGAAGATAACTGTTCGGCTGTTTGCGGTTCATCGCGATATTGTGGGCGCGTCGGAGCTTACACTTGATCTTCCCGAGGGAACAACCATGGGCCAGCTTTGGCAGCAGCTGGGCACCCAGTATCCGTCGTTGATTCCTTCAACCCGCAGCATTTTATACGCTCGTAATCAGGAATACGCCGATCCTGCGGTTGTGTTGGAGGATGGCGACGAGGCGGCGTTTATTCCTCCTGTCAGCGGCGGACAAGAGGAACTCGCGCCGTTTCTGATCACCGACCAGCCGCTCGACGGTCAACCCCTTGCGCAGTACGTCCAAACGCCTGACGATGGCGCGATTGTGCTGTTTACTGGTGTTGTTCGGAATAACTTTGGTGGTCGTTCAACAGATTTTTTGGTTTACGAGGCGTATGCGGCGATGGCAGTTCCGGTACTCCAGCAGCTTGCAATCGAAGCGCAAGCCAAGTGGGAGATCGGTCGCGTCGCCGTTCATCATCGCATTGGTCGGCTAGCGATCGGCGAAACCGCCGTGATTGTTGCCGTCGCCGCGCCACATCGTCATGCCGCGTTTGAGGCGGCTGAATACATCATGGATCGGATCAAAGAAGTTGCGCCGATTTGGAAACGTGAGCATTGGGCGGATGGAGCAGCCGAGTGGATCGGCGATGAACGGGACCGGGGTGTACAGCAGTAGCAACGAGGCCGAAGCTAAATGGCAGCGATGTTGCTGATAGCAGTTGTTGTGCGTTGCGCATTTCCTTAGCTTCGTATTCGTCTGGACTTACCAAACAATTGCGAATGGACCTTCGCGGTTGGTCGCTTGCTCCCACTCGACTTCAACATGCTCAATGTCTGCCGTGGTCGGGCCGCTGTAACACCAGCTGATCAGCCGTTGAACCGAAGCTCGACTGCCTTCAAAAATGGCTTCAACCCGTCGGTCAGGTAAGTTCCGTACCCAACCTTCAACCTCTGCCCGTCGAGCCTGGTCGCGCAGATTGGTGCGGAAATTCACTCCCTGAACTTTACCCGAGATAAAAACATGCGCTCGCACGCGCTCTAAGCTCACTGCCATAACAACACCTGCTTCTTGTTGTGAGGAATTTGAATACAAACGCCGCCTCATCGGTCTGATATGTTGCGGTCGCGTATATAAGAACGCTGCTGAGCCTGTGGGGTTACTTGCCGATACAAAATCGACTGAAGATAGTCGCCAGTAAATCTTCCCCAACGGTTTCGCCTGTTACTTCTCCTAATGCTTGAACCGCAGCCGTCACGTCAACCGCGACAAGATCAACCGGCACGCCCGTTTCCAATGCTTCAACCGCGCTTTGAACATGCTGGAGACTGCGCTGCAGTGCTTCGCGATGCCGTGGGTTGGTCACTAATGTTTCGCTGATAAGCAACGAACCACCAAGCAGTGTACGTGCCACCATCTCGCCCAGCTCTTTTAGTCCACGCCCATCCGCTGCCGATGCCGTTGTCCTACCGCTGAGCGTTGGATGCGCTGCAACAAGTGGTTCAGCATCTAGCTGCGATGGGAGATCGGCCTTGTTACACACAAGAACTGTTGGCCTACCATGCGTCAACGCGGCAATTGTCATATCGTCTTTGGTCAATGATGTGGATTGATCCAACACCAGCAGCACGATGTCCGCGCTTGCCAGCGCTCGCCGACTGCGTTCAACACCGATTTGTTCCACCGGATCGTTGGTCTCGGTAATGCCGGCTGTATCAATTAACACCACAGGAACGCCGCCGAGGTTCGCTGTTTCTTCAAGTGTGTCGCGGGTTGTGCCTGCAACTGGCGTAACAATCGCCCGCTCGACTTGCAGTAGCGCATTGAGCAAGCTGGATTTCCCCGCATTTGGCCTCCCTACGAGCACGGCTCGTGCGCCATAGCGGTACAAAATCCCCTGATCTGCTCCCTGATACAGCTGCTCGATTCGTTCGCGCACACGACGCAGCGGCGCGACAACTTCCTGCTCCGGCACGTCGTCTTCAGGAAAATCAACCAATGCCGTTAAATACGCGAGTGAGCCGATGAGTTCGTCGCGCGTCGCCTGAACATCGCGCGATAATCGTCCCCCCAGTTGATCGAGGGCAAGCTGCATGCCGGTCTGTGTTCGTGCCTGGATCAGATCCAGCGTCGCCTCGGCTTGTGCCAGATCGATTCGTCCGTTCATAAACGCGCGCAGCGTAAACTCACCCGGCTCCGCTGGACGAGCGCCGGCGGCTAATGTCAGTTCCAGTGTTCGGCGCAGCGGCAGTGCCCCGCCATGACAGTGAATTTCAACAACATCTTCGCGCGTGTAGGAGCGCGGCGTCTTGAAATAAACGGCCATCGCCTCATCTACCGTCACCCCTGCATCATCCATGATGCGGCCATAGCGCATCATCTGGGGCCTGTATCGCTCGCCACCTCGTGCGGGCTGGAACACGCGTCGCAAGATTGGCAGCGCGTCGCCGCCGCTTAAACGGATAATGCCCACGCCGCCTTCACCCACCGGCGTTGCAACGGCTGCAATGGTATCTGTGTACAGCATAATCTTCGCTTACTGTGTGGCTGGTCGTGCCCAACCGTTCCCTGTTTCCGGTAATCCTTGTCGATGACAAAAACCGCAGCTTGGCGCAGTCGGATGATTCATCAGCGGTGCGCCATTTGCAGTTGCCTCGGTTGTATGGCAGCTAACGCAGTTCTCGGTCGGCACGGTAATATCATGACCCGGAAGTAACTCGACATCCGGC
>JASKZZ010000127.1 GCA_030147335.1 Herpetosiphonaceae bacterium
TATATCCTCTAAAGCAACCACGACAAAACACGTGATACCTACATATCTGTTCTTGGTCGCTGGTTCTTGATCCTCGATCCCTGGTTCTCGGTTCTACTCGTCAAACAACCACGTCGGCTCGCTGTAAAGTCGGGCACGACCTGTTGCAATACGTTCGGCAACCCACGCGGCGAACCACGTTTGCTGAGAAGCAACGCTTCCTTCACGGAGTTGACGCAGGGGTACATTAAGACGCAGCACACGGCCAGGAATGATATGCCGCGTAATTCCGGCAGGCACGATACCACCCGCGTGCGTCAGTTCAAGCAGATCGAGCTTGGTGTAGCGCGGAAACAACATGGCCATAGCGCCTTCGGGCAAACTAGCCGATGTTAACCGGGTATCGTGTGGCAAGCGTTGAATAGTCGCACGACTGGCGTAACAGCGAAACACTGCTTCCAACAGACGTGACTCTTCGTCTAGCGAACCACCGCCTTCAAGCGCCCACGCCTCGTCACTAGCTGTGATCAGCGAGCCAATTGCGCCGAGCTGATGGGGAGCGTGTTGAGCATGCCGCGCATCAATTGGCCTGAGATGCACACCTTCAATCATTCGGAGCGCACGAAGCAGCGAGTGGAGATTAACATTGTGCAGCACATGCGCCCAAGTATGCAGCTCGATCCGGGCATCGGCATAGTTAACGATCTGAACCGGCACAACCTGTAGCCCAATCTCCCGCAGCGCTGTTGTCCGCGTCGCGCCGTCAAGCACCATCAGCCGGTCGCCACGAGCATAGCGCGCCACGATCGGCGGGTTTTGTAATACTTGTTCAGCATCCAGCGCAGCAGCTAGACGTGCCACACGCTGCGGATCGGTTGATTCATGCAAGACACAGCGTTCAAGCGGCACAAGCTGTAATGTTGGCAGAGGTTCTAGCTGCATTTATTCGCCTCCACCACGTCGACGCTGCCATAGCCAGTACAACGGCGCGAGATAGACCTGATCGTACGCCGGCAGGTAGCGCACCACCGCGCCTCCCCAGCCTTTCTTGAAGCGATATACACCATACAATGCATGTTCTTTGGCTACTGCTTCCAGCTGGGATAGCTCGGCTTCCGTGGCATGGGCCATCTTGCCAAAGGCATCGGGAATGCCCCAAAAATCGTATCGGCGGCAGCCGCGAGCGTGCGCCCAGCGTAGCGCGTGCCATTGCAGCAGATGATTGGCTCCTTGTTTAAGACCAGCTTCATTCGAGCCGCTGTACATATATTGCGCCTCGTCGCCCCAGCCAAACACCATAAACGCAGCGACCGGCTGTCCCTGCCACTCGGCAATCAACAGTTGAACAGCGTCGCCAAACGTTCGCCATGCCGCCGCGTAGTAATCCCGACCGTGTATTCCAAATTGCTGACGGCTACTTGTAGCCTGCATAATCGCGTAAAACGTGTCGAGGTCGGCTTCGGTCGTCCCGATTCTGACAATAACGCCATTTCGTTCAGCGCGACGAACATCTGCCCGATGACCTTTAGAAAATCCCGCGAACAACGCATCGTCGGACTGTGCAAGGTCAAGCTGGATCGACGTACGTGGTTGTAATGGCTCCGAAGGCGTGAAGCGATGGACCTGTAGCCACGAGTGTAATGTATTAGCCTCGGGCTGGCCTTCGAGAACATTCGGCTCAAGCCGTAGAAACGCGGCACGATGCCGCCGAGCAACCCGTCGCAGCGCTTGCACCAACGCGCGATTAACTAGCTCGTCGCCGGAAAACAGCGGACCGCGCGGCACATAGGCAACAGAAAGGCCATAGAGCGGACGAACCAGAAGCTGTGCTGCCGCAGTTGCTCGGCCATTTGTCGCAGCCAAACGTAGTGGTCGCCAGCCAAATTCGCCTTTCAGCTGACCCCAGCCCCAGCTTTGCAGCAGATGACCGCCGTGCTGCCCAACCAACGTATCCCAGGTCGCTGGATCGGTATGCTCAATAACTGCAATTGAATCGTTCATGTGTGGTTTATTGTACTCGATGAACAGCACGAAACATCAACAGACGTGTTATTAACGGCTCATTGCCTGAGTTGACAGCCGCTCAACGCCATCCACTACGCGCCACAGCCGTTCGCTGAACCGTTCCGGCTGGGTAGCAACCTCAGCGGCATATTGTGTCATCATCTGTTCCATTGAGTTGTCACCAAACAACTCACGCAGCTGCGACTGGTACACATTAATCGCCGCTAACTTGTGCTTCAATGCGAACGTGATGTCAACTGGTATTGGTTCCAGATGCGAGGATAATGTAGCTAGCCGTTGGCGTATCGCTTCCGGTTGCTTGGCGGCGTATGGAGCGTCTTCATACCACATCACATTAGCTCCATGACTGGCCAGGGTAAAGCCTGCTGTGCATACAACCTGATGATCGACATGATTGCCGACACCAAGCGGCACGTACAACGCGGCATGAGGCTGCTGCTGGTGCAGCTGCGTCAATATTTCGACGCTAGCGGATAGCAGCGGATCGTCGACAGCTACGTGTACACGCCAGCCGTCGCCAATACCATACATCGGCACGCGATACGGCGCGTCAAGCTGATCGAGATGGAGGCCATCGCAGCCCAACACAGCCAACGCGTGGGCATCTTCCTCACGCCGCCGCCCAACCGGATCATCGCCCAACGCCCATTCATGATGAAGATATTGAGCAAATGGAGTTAGCGCCGCATCAGCACTGGGCGAAGCGGCACACAGCGTAACAACCAGCACCCGCTGATTATCTGCGCGCAGTTGGACAATCTGACCACCACACGACAACACCGCATCATCTAAATGCGGCGCGACAAAAATGTGATGGTAGCTATGGGCATCGTCGATTGATTGCAGCAACATAAACAAACAATGCGAGTTCTGCACTCCCGCCACCCTTTGGGCCGGACATGACAGAACTCGCAGCATATGGCCTACAACAATCCAAACGAACCCTGGTCTATTTGCAACTCGGATAGTGCTTCATCCGCGGCCTGGCGCACTGTCGAATTATCGCTGCGCGCTAGCCGCTTCAGTGTTCGACGCGCGCCGTCTCCACCGATCTGCCCTAGCGCCCAGATTGCCGCCTGCGACACCTCGACATCATCGCCTTCCGTTAGC
>JASKZZ010000142.1 GCA_030147335.1 Herpetosiphonaceae bacterium
CCGCGATCATGCAAAAGCTGAGCGAATTGCCGCAGCTCTTGACAGCCAATCAGCAACGCCGATTGATGCGGCGCACAGCGCTGATATTACGCTCCTCACCATTTCCGACGACGCCATTCCAGACTTTGTGGCACAGATCGCATCAGACGGCGCATGGCAAACAGGCCGTGCCGTTGTTCACGCTAGCGGCGCATCGCCGGCCTCGGTTCTTGCAGCTGCGGCAACATATGGAGCCGAGATTGGCGCGTTTCACCCGCTTGCCGCGTTCGCAAGGCCAGACACAGCGCTCCCGTCTGGCCTAACGTATGCAATCGAAGCGGACGGCCTACTCCATCAACAGTTATGGAACATGGCCAACGATTTGGGTGGGCATCCGATAACGCTCGATCCCGCTGACAAAACGCTTTATCATGCAGCAGCCGTCATTGCCTCGAACTACACCGTCACGCTTGCAGCACTTGCCACGCAGCTGTTAGAGCACATGGGCGCAACACCAGACCAGGCGTTGCAGGCGCTGCTGCCATTGATGCGTACAACGCTTGACAACATGGAACGTCAGGGACTGCCGCAAGCATTGACCGGGCCGCTGCTACGTGGCGATGTTTCAACTGTGCAGCAGCATCTGCGAGCACTCGACCAGTCAGCACCGCACGTTGGTGTACTGTATCGTTGTCTAGCCCAAGGTACGCTGCCACTTGCGCAACGACGCGGGCGTGCCGCCGAAAGCGCAGGAGCGTTACAAGACATGATCACACTGCCGGGAGAGCTATTAATGGAGCGGGATGGATAGCTGGTGGATTTGTAAGAGGAGAACCGACATGCGGATAGCAATTCAGGATATTCAAGCAATGAAGGCGCGCGGCGAGCGGATTCCGATGCTGACGGCCTATGACTATACAACGGCACAGATGGTCGAAGCGGCAGACGTTCCCTTGATCTTGGTTGGCGACTCGCTCGGAATGGTTGTGCTTGGCTACGACTCAACCGTGCCGGTCAAAATCGACGATATTCTGCATCATGCCAAAGCAGTCGTGCGCGGCACAAAGCGCACGCTGGTTGTTGGCGATTTACCTTTCTTGACGTACACCACGCCGGATCAAGCGCTGCACAATGCGGGCCGATTGCTGCAAGAAGCCGGTTGTCAGGCCGTTAAGCTGGAGGGCGGGGCTTCGGTTGCGCCAATTGTTGAGCGACTAACCGCGAGTGGTATTCCAGTTATGGGCCACCTTGGCTATACACCTCAATTGGTCAACACAATTGGAGTGCGTGTCCAGGCCAAAACCAGCAGCGCGGCACGCCGACTGATCGAGGATGCTCTTGCACTTGAGCAAGCCGGCGCGTTTGCGGTTGTGCTTGAGCTTATTCCAGCGCCGCTCGCTCGCGCTGTCACAGAACGATTACGTATTCCCACAATCGGGATTGGCGCGGGTGACGGCTGTGATGGACAGGTTCAGGTTATCCACGATTTGCTTGGCTTATACACCGATCATGTGCCACGTCATGCAAAGCGCTATCGTCGCTTAGCCGATGAAATTCGGAATGCGGTTGCCGAGTACGCGGCTGAAGTTCGAGATGGCAGCTTTCCCACGGCGAGCCATAGCAGCAAAATGGATGAAGGGGCGCTGCAAGAAGTGCTAGCCCAGTTGGAGCACTAAAACAATCATGCAGGTAGTCGATACAATCGCTGATGTCCGGACAGCACGTCGTGATTTGGCGGGTACGCTTGGTTTCGTGCCGACAATGGGGTATCTCCACGAAGGGCATCTGGAGCTTGTGCGCCGAGCTAAAGCTGAGTGCGCGCATGTTGCAGTCAGCATTTTTGTTAATCCGACACAGTTCGGCCCGAATGAAGATTTGGCGCGCTATCCACGCGATATGGAGCGCGACCTCGAATTACTACGCGGCGAAGGCGTTGAGCTGGTGTTTGTGCCCTCGGCAGCAGAAATATATCCGCCCGGCTTCAGCACTTATATCGAGGTTGAGAACGTCGCAGCACCACTAGAAGGCGCTCGCCGTCCAGGTCACTTTCGAGGCGTGGCAACAGTGGTATGCAAGCTGTTCAACATTGTGAACGCGGACCGTGCCTACTTCGGACAGAAAGATGCCCAGCAAACGGTGGTGGTTCGACAAATGGTACGCGACCTCAACCTGCCACTCAAGATTGTGGTGGTGCCCACAGTGCGTGAAGCCGATGGATTGGCTAAGTCGAGCCGTAATGTGTATCTTGATACCCAACAACGCGCCGCTGCACCAGTGCTTTATCGCGCACTAACTGAGGCAGCTCAACTGTACGATCAGGGCACGCGCGACGCCCCAACACTGCTCAAAGTTATGCAGCAGACCATTAGTGGAGAGCAACTAGCTGAGATTGAATATGTTAGCGTCGCCGATCCACGCACTCTGGCTGAAATCGAAGGAACGATCAACAACGGAGCACTTTTGTCGCTTGCTGTTCGCTTTGGCACAACACGATTGATCGACAACGTGGTACTGGGGCAATCAACTGATTGAAGAAAAAGAAGAAGGCCAGGGTGAACATTGTGGTCACTCTGGCCTCAACTTATTGCACCGGCAGCTAACTTCGCAACAGTAATAAAATGTCGTCATACTCCGTAGCAGGAGTAGTTACCAGCGTTGAAGCTGGACTCATAACTGCTGCTGGAGTTGGAACTCCATCTATCGGTGTAATCGTAGGTGGAAGCGGCGCAAGCACATCTTCGGGTACGCCGGTCAGCAACTTTGCAAAAAAACTTTTTTGTGGAGCTGCTTTGGTTGGCCGAGGCATTGACGACTCAGCAACTGGTGGAAGTGACGGCAAAGGCTCATGGGCAGCCTGACGCTCGCTTAAAGAAACGAGACCACGCTCCTTGAGACGCAGCAACCCAATACAAACTTCCAACGGATCACGAGAGGCCCGTCGAGCAACATCAGCGATGGAACGTACGCCATCAACCGATGATAAGATCGGCCAATCCTCCTCGAAAATTCGCACCTGATCGCCATTAACCGGGCTTACAAGACCAGGAACAACCGCAAGACTAGAAATATATGGACGAACGGTAGCCCATTGCTGAGCAAGCAGTATCGCCTGCTCGATTATCTGGAGTGTTGGCTCGCCAATGCTCCGCTCACGTGTCGTAGCGCCCGCTACAAAACGGAAAGGAGCGTCATTGAGCTCAAAAAGCGGCCAGACTGCATCAAGACCACTTGCCTCGGGGGACGTGGCGTGCGTTAGTTCGCCCTCTCGAAAGAAAAGGCGGTGCAAGCCAGATGGCGTTTGGACCTCAATCGCTCCATCTATAAGACTGGCGACGCTAAGCTCCAGCAGCTCTTGCAATGGAAAACGAGATAAATATCCTTCGAGCTGCATGAGACCTCGCTTCTGAATACACCTGTATTGTACGAAGCTCAATGGTACAGCGACACAGCCCGTAAGTCCCCTCTTTTTTTTAGTACATATTGACGATAATTTGACATTGTTAACATTCGGTACACATAATGTCGGTTGAATACGTTTCGTACTGACAATCAGAGAAGATGCTTGGCGTGTAGCAATCAATCAAAAAGGCAAGCAACAATGACCGATACGCGGCTTATGTTGGTTACTGAGGTACATAATTTTGGTGGATTTTTTGGCGGTGATACCGTTACGTTGAGCGCAACGCCATGGCCCGCCGGTGAAGAAACAACGCTCACAATCGACGAAAAAGTATTGGAAAACCTTCCCGCACGTCACCTTGTTGCGCCGAATATGCTGTTTCAACTTGACTTTACAGGCGAACGTGTTGATCGAGCACGCCTGCTAGCATCACGCGCTCGTGAAGAGCTGAGTCAAGCGCTTGGTGACGCGCCAACAAGTGTTTCGTTAGAAAATCCACGTATTCGGGCATATTATTGCAGCACCTGTCAGCTATGGGTATGCGGGCAACCAACGCAAGCATCCGAGCGATTTGAATGCGTTATCTGCAAGACGATATTAAGCTAATCCGCATGGCACACTTTCTGCATTGTGTACACTAACAGAACATGAAGTGAGCTGTACAAACATTCGAGCGGCGAGACGTAGCGGACAGCTCAGCCGGAAAAGGAGAAATTCGATGGTACTTGGGCTGTTATTGGCGGTCATACTCGTCGCAATGTATGTTTTGTCGCTCACCGCGCTGCAAAGCGTTAAGTCGGAAGTCAAGCTCGCGCCGCAAAAGGTGTATATCGAGCCAAGACGTCGTCCCTAAACTAAAGGCATTGAAGCATAAGCGAGATGGGCAGCTGCTCATCTCGTGTTTTTGTTTGTACATAACTGTACAAATAGGCGCGACACGCTACAATAGAGCTTGAATAATTTCTCATCCTTTCAAGATACGTGGGATACCGCATGGCAGTAACAGAGTCATCCCCCAAAGAATTGCTGGCTTGGCAACATCTTCAAGCAGCTACAATTTCAACATTACCACCAGAAGATGTAGAAGCAGATTTGCGAACCGACGCCGCTGGCCTGACAAGCACGGAAGCGTTAGTCCGGCTAGAAATCAGTGGCTACAGCAATCTGGTATTGCGACGGAGTTGGCGCAGCTTCGCCGAAAAGCTCCTTATTTTTGTCCGTCCTTTGTTACTTCCTCTATGGATTGGTGCCTTCATCGCGTTCAGTATTGAGCGACCTAGCTCGGGCCAGGCATTGTTGTTGGCTGCAATTGTGAACACATTGGCAGCAGCACTACAAGAACGGAAGCGAGAACGCGTCACTGCAGCACTACATGATGTTTTACCGGCATATACGCGTGTACAGCGCGACGGCTACGAACAACATATTCTGACAACAATGCTGGTACCGGGTGATGTACTGCTGCTGCGGCAAAACGACATTATTTCCGCCGATGCACGACTGGTTGAGGCAGAGCATCTGCATACAGTTAATCCTGCTTTGCGCGCGGAAGACACCGTGCTTCATAAAAACGCAGAGCCGGTGTTCGACGGAACGGTCATCGACGAGCTGCCGAACATTGTGTATGCGGGTGGACGAGTCGTGAGTGGTCATGGTCGGGCAGTTGTTTTTGCTACAGGCTTGAGGTCGTCGTTCGGTCAGATTGCCACACTTACACAGCGCGCTCACGAAGAAGCAAGTCCACTTCTGATTGCGTTTGCGCGGCTTGGCACTGTGGTGCTGGTTGTGGGCACAATTGGCGCTATTTTTGGCTATGTTTACGCAGTGACACAGCTTGGCCTGTCGATTGAGCAAGGATTGCACATCGCGGTATTGTTTTTGACGGCAGCCGTACCTGTCGGCCTAATGCCTGGTATCACTTTAGCATTGATCGAAGGCGCGCGGCGATTACAACAACGCAATGCAATCTTTCGTCGGCTGTCCAATGTTGAAACGCTTGGCGCTACCACGGTGATCTGCGCAGACAAAACCGGAACGCTAACCCAGAATGAAATGACTGTGCGTGAGCTATGGACCGCTGATGGCGCAATTGCAGTCGGTGGCGTCGGTTTTTTGCCGCAAGGTGAGTTTCGCACTGAACAGCGTATCCTAGACCTCGCGTTGGCGCAGCGACACGTCGGCAACTTGCTGCGAGCTGCTGTGTTTACTAATCGGGCGCGTTTATTGCCACCTGACACGCTACGTCCACGCTGGCATATTGTTGGTGACCCGATTGAAGCGGCGCATATTGTCGCAGCCGCCAAAGCCGGTCTCAAAGCGGAAGCCGTGTACAAGGAAGCGCCGCAGCTTGCCGTACTCAATAACGACCAGCATATTCCCTTGGATGGCGTGATTGTCGAGGAGCACGGCCAGCAGATAGCCTATATCAAAGGTGCTCCCGGAGACCTTATTGCTCACTGTACGTCAATTTCAACCCTCAAGGGCGACCGGCCGTTACAAGAGCGCGACCGGCAGATGATCAAGCAGATGATGCAGCGGTATCAACGCGAGGCCATGCGAACGGTTGCGTTTGCACGGCGCACTGTAAGCCGCTCCGATACGCAGATGCCGGAAGCCAAGCATATTGCGCAGAACCTTGTTTTGCTGGGGCTGATTGCCGTTAATGATCCGCCTCGACAAGAAGTTGCCAGCGCAATTAATGCTTGTCATACTGCCAAAATCCGAACGATCATGCTCACCAGCGATGATACAGTTGGCGCAACATCATTAGCACGGCGTTGTCAGCTAGTTCAAGGAGCGCACGCTCATGTGATGAGTGGCCCCGATCTCGACACGATGGATGAGGCCATGCTGCGTGAACAGCTGCGCAGCGGCGATATGGTGCTGGCTCGGCTAACTCCGGGGCATAAAGTGCGTGTGGTTGAGGCGTTGGAAGCAATGGGTGAGGTCGTATTGGTTACTGGCGGCGCTGCCAGCGATGTACCCGCACTCAAAGCAGCTTATACCGGGATTGCGATGGGTGCAAACGGTAGTGAAGCGGCAACCGAAGCAGCAGACGTTATTCTGTTGGATGATAATTTTGCAACTATTGCCGATGCTATCGCCGAGGGACGCGCGGTTGAGCAGCGGGTACGCAGACTTGTGGCACTCAATCTTGCAACAACAGTAGTCAAGCTTGTAGCGCTAATTGCATCATTAGCTGCCGGATTACCGCTTCTGCTCACGGTTGGTCAACAACTGCTAATTGATTTTCTTGGCGGATTACTGCCAGGTCTAGCGATTGGCGCGGGACGACCAGATCCTAGGCTGATGCAGCGGCCACCTCGACCAACCGGGCGTCCGCTCCTTTCACGGAAAGTCTATCTGTTGGGTTATGGCATGTTTGGTACACTTGCGGCAGCTTCAGCATTACTTGCCGCGCTTGTGTATCTAACACAGCAGGGCGCGATGGATAGAGATCTGCGGCTGACGGATCTGTTTACGACGAATCTACAGCCCTACGCGCAGCGAATTGGCGATGAGATCGGTCAGCGCGGGCTGGTAGCTACAAGTTTGTATGTTGTAGTGAGCGTGGCGGCGTTACTTGGCGCGGCGCTGATTCGACGTTCAGGCGCGGCGAATGACCGTGGTCCGCGTTACCTGCTGCTAGGACTTGTTGGTTTGTCATTCGCGATCCTGTTCAGCATTATCTCTGTCGAAGCATTTCACCGCTATATTGCATTGACGACGATTCCATTGTGGGGCTGGATCGCGGCGTTTGGCGCAACCGTAGCTGTTGCCGCGTTGGAGCTACTTCGTCACCGGTTGGACCCTATTTTCCCACCAAACATCGCCATCAAACGCCAAGAACAATCGGTCAAACAATAAAAACGCAGGATTTATCAGCCGCTGGTTTTCCGGCGATGGTAATCGGAGAGCGCTATGCAAGCAATAATTGTAGGTTGTGGGCGCGTTGGTATCTTGCTGGCACACCTTTTAGAGCATGACGGTCATCAGGTGACAATGATCGATAAGCAGCCGACAGCATTTCGTAATCTCGGCACCGGATTTCGTGGCAGGACGATCACCGGCATAGGTTTTGATCGCGATGTTCTCCGCGATGCCGGAATTGAACGCACCGATGCATTTGCGGCGGTGACGAGCGGTGACAACTCGAACTACGTCGCTGCGACTGTTGCGCGAGATACGTTTCAGGTACCGATTGTGGTTGCGCGCATTTACGATCCGCAGCGTGAACAAATATATCGACGGCTTGGCATTCGTACCATTAGCTCAACTGCC
>JASKZZ010000229.1 GCA_030147335.1 Herpetosiphonaceae bacterium
GGCGCGAGGTTAAGAGCGAGTTTCTTCGGCAATATATCGCAATATATCTGCTCGAAATGTGCGCCGCCGAGCCGGATCACTATAACTGGAAATAATCGCATCGGCTAGATTAACAACTTCACTTTCGTCGATTGTCTCACCACTAACAAGCGGCGTTCCTTCGGCCCAGGGAATGCGTAAGCGCCAGTAGGGAGGCTGAAGTGGCTCAACATAAACATCGAAAATACGCAACAACGTGGTGGCGTCAGCAGGGGTCAACATAGCGCCTCAAATGGAATATTGGCTGTATGTGAACAGCCCGTTTAGGAGTTTGTGCATGTCACTTTTATTGTACCAAATGCGCTTAATAGTCGGAGGTCGTCAGATGAATAAACCATTACTATCTATGAATCAGGTGTTTGAGACTTTTGTGCAAGACGATTTTGTGGCAATCAATAATTTTGCCCAGAAATGCGTGATGTTCGGATGTTCACACTGTATCATAGCCCGAGGGTGCGTGCTTGTAGTCGAGTATGGTGTGTTGCTACGGGTAATGGTTCCCGTACTGAAATCATAACTTTACCAAGCTCGTTCAACACCCGCGTATCTGCAACAAGATGTCGAACTGTTGCGAGTGGGAGAACATCACTCCAGGCTGCCTCAGTGGGTAACCGTTTGTCCGCTACGACGCATGCTACATCCAGCACCTGTCGCCCACGATCCAAAATCACGCGCACCATCCACGTAACCTGAGAACATTCTCGCCGGACAGCTTCCGCCATGCTCCCAATCGCGGTGGTCAGCTTGGCCTGTTGTTGTAGTGTTAATCCAAGGTCACGCGCGCTTGCTCGCACTTGCTGCCGAAGCAGAATGATGTCCTCATGTGTCGCAACAACTTGATAGTACGGTGCGGGTAATGATTGAGATCGTGAGCGGAACATAGGTGAGTTTCTTTCTTGCATCTGTTGTGGTTCTGAACACTATGTGTACTGTAAATCATCGACCTTACCATTCACCTTACACCGTATAGTTCCTGTATGCTTCATACGGAGCGAAATACATTACTATCACCAACATGTGGTTCAAGTCCGGCGCTATGTATTTAACATGATATAGTGTTGGAATAGCGTTTGCGTCGTGATTTTACTTCTTGCCTCCCCTCAGAGTGTACTAATGAAGCAGCAGACAGCGATCGAGTACGTCAATCTGCCAACATCAGAAGTGCCCGTCCCGTCATCGGCATTTTTCTTCCGCCGCTACCTGTCAGAGAATATTCGTCCGCCTGCTTCGGATGTGCCACATCGTCATAACTATCAAGAGATTATTGTGGTGCATACTGGCCATGGCCAGCATACCATTGATGGTCAGCTCATCGATTTGACTCCGTACACAGTTGCGCTGGTGGCAAAGGGGCAAGTGCATCGTTTTGAACACGCTACTCAGTTAACCGGATGGCTTGTTCGCTTCACCGATGATTTCTTGCCAGCTGGGCTTGGCGGCGCAACATCGAATTATCACGCAACGATTTTAAACCAATTTGGTCGTACACATACGCTGCCACTTACGGCTAATGAACTTCAGCCGCTCACACATGTGCTTAATCTGATGGAACTGGAGTGGACACGTCCGACTGGGCTGCACTCAGAAAGTTGTTTTCGTCACTTGTTGTCGATTCTGCTGATACATCTTGAGCGAGTTTATCGACAATCAATTGTTGCGCAACAACAACACGCTGAAGATCACGTTTATCAACAGTTCCTAACACTACTTGATGCGGAGTTTGCGCGCCGTCATGATGTGCAATTTTATGCCGCGGCTTTACAAATATCGTCGGTAAAACTTTCGCGTATCCTCAGTCGGATGCTTGGTAAGTCGACCAAGACGCTGATCGACGAGCGGATCGTTCTTGAAGCACAGCGGTACTTGCAATACACCGACTTCTCGATTAAGGAGATCGCCTTTGCGCTTGGCTATAATGATCTGTTTCATCTCAGCAAAACATTCAAGCGTATTACTGGTATCGCCCCTCAAACATTTCGGGAGCAGCGTCAAAAAATGACATAGATGGTCAACATTTCTTCCATTCTCCGTGTTTGCGATCCTTGATATGCTCTATTGGTCAAGTTTTGACATGCGGGAGGAGCAAACAAGTGATGAACATTTCGACCTGGAACCGTAATCAACCATTGGCCATGACAGTGCTACGTGTTGTAACAGGCATTATTTTCCTGTTGCATGGCTGGCAAAAAATTTCTGTATTCGGCGTTGCCGGCTTTACAGGATTTCTAACGCAGCTCGGCATACCGGCGGCGTCACTTGCTGCCGTTGTTGTGATCGCTGTTGAGCTGATTGGCGGTCTGGCACTGATCCTTGGCCTTGGAACGCGATTTGTCGCAATACCCTTGGCGATCAATATGCTTGTAGCTTTGTTTACCGTTCATCTGGCAGCAGGCTTTTTTGTGAGTGATAACGGGTATGAGTTCGTGCTCTTGCTGCTGGCCGCAAGCGTCGCGCTGGCAATTGGGGGCAGTGGCGCATTTGCTCTCGACAACATGCTCGGTAAGAGGGTTGGCGCGTCACGAACAGTTGCCGCCTAACAACTTGGTGTCGGTGAGCGTGTGAACGACTTTGGTGCTACGTTGCTCTATGTAGGAAGAAGCGACAGGGCAAGCAGTTGAATGCTGCTTGTCCTGTTGCATATGTATGAGCATTAATCCCTTGATATGAGCACGTTGGTTTGAGGCACGATTGTAGGATGTTGGGTTGTCCCGCTAACCTATGGCTACATGTGCTTGCATAAGCTAGGAGCAGCGCACAGCCCATAAATGTATTTTGCGCTGGTATAACGTCTTTTGTGGCCTGTCCCCCCCTCGCCTGCATGTGCTGCCGTTGAGCAAGCATATCCTAAATCTGTCCATAGTGCGAGGAGTATCAGTGTGAAACAGTGGGCAGCTTGGCTATTCAAGGTTCAACACGAAAACGGTGATGTGCAACGCCGTGGTCGTATCGCGTTAATTGTAGCAGCAGGACTCGCCTGTGCAGTCTTCTCGTTTATCCCCTTTGCCTTGCTCGGAGACCAGCGATCTCAAGAAAGCGTGCCGATTGTTGGGATCGCTTTTGGTTGTATCGTCTTTACAATGGCGGTGATGCGCCGGGGCTGGGTGAATAGTGGAATCGGGCTACTTCTAGTTATTCTTGCGCTTGCTGCCAGCGTGAGTATGCTTAATCGTGGTGAGGTTGGTCCAACACCGTTTTATTTTGTTGTACTAATCATTGTTGCAAGCGTTACACTACCGCCGCGTGCTATCTGGGTTGTGCTAGGACTCATTTATGTTTGGCTTGGTCTTGTGATCCAGTCGATCATCAGTTTTGCCTCGACCAATTCTGTTGATACATCCAGTATTGCTGGAAGCGTGGTTGTGCTTGGCGTTACCGCGTTTATCGGCTATCTTGGCGGACGTGGCGCTGAAGGTGCGCTTCAAACGGCGCGCGCGGCACACGCCGAAGCGACAAGAGCAGCAACAGCATTAGAGCACGCGAACCAGCATTTAGAGCAACGAGTAGCGGATCGTACCAGCGACCTGGAAACGGCGTTGCTGGTTCAGCAGGAACAAGCGGCAGCGCTTGTTACAAGCTTGGAACGGCAGCAGCAGCTTAATCAATTGATTTCTGCGTTATCAGTGCCGGTCATTCCAGTACAGAAAGATGTGCTTGTTGTACCGTTGGTCGGCAATATTGCTGACTCGGGTGTGGACGATATGGTCCAGACTGTTTTGCAGGCAATCGAAACGCATCGAGCACGAACAATTTTTCTGGACGTTACAGGTGTTGTGTCTGGTGATGGTGTTGTTGCGCAGGCACTATTGCAAGCAACCAACGCAGCTCGACTACTTGGCGCCGACCCGGTTCTTGTTGGGGTGCGACCGGAGATTGCGCAAGCATTGGCAAGTCTAGGTGCCGATCTAAGCCATATGCGGACATCAGCTTCACTGGAAAGTGGCTTAGCGAAGATTATGGCTCGATCAGCGAACAAGTGATGCGCTAAAAGCAGGTAGTAAACAACTTGAACAGATGATGATGCTGGAGCAGAGAAGACAAACTCTGCTCCAGCGTTTGGATTATTAGCGCACTCCAATCATGAAATCGCGCACCTCGTAGCCCTTTGTCAGTTCGTTCCAGGCCACTGATGGCTTTTTTACGATTTGCAGATTGTCTAGTGCCAGCAGCCGCTGCAAGAATATATCCGTTTCCTGCAACGCGATATACGCGCCTGGACAACGATGGTGGCCATCGCCAAAGCTCATCACGGCTTGGGTGACTCGCTCCGCGCTTAACTCTCGCTCAGGACAAATCAGCATTGGATGCTCGCCGACAACGTTTTGGTCGGCGTTGATAGCATAAATATGCAGGTCGATGAGGCTTCCCGCAGGAATTGCAACAGAAGCGCCGTTGTGTCCGACCGTAAGATCGGCGGTTGTGCGGCGATACAAGTGGCCTACTACTGGCTCAAGTCGCAATAACTCCTGCAATACCTGGAGTCGCTCGTCTTCGTTGCCGGCAAGATAGCGCTCTCGCAACATAGGCTGCTCCAACAAATGCCAGGCGGCCACGCTGATAAACTCACGGGTTGTGGCCATGCCTGCAGCACCATATGTCAGACACTCGGTAAGAATCTCGGTATCACTCGCGTCTTGCGACAATAGATGCGATATAACATCTTCCCGTGGCTGCTGTCGTCGCGCCGCAATTGCCGGTTTGACATCAAGGTAGAAAAAGGCTGCGATCTGAGCCTGCCGTCGTACAACGTACAACAACATACGCGGATGTACGCGGGATGTGTCTGGGGTATCGGTGTTCGTGAAGAATGAGTTGAGCCGCCGATCCATGCCTGGAATCTTACTGTTAGTGAGACCAACGACCTCGCCTGCTACACGGACCGCGAGCTTCATGCTGAGCATGCTGAGGTCAGTTTGTTTGTGGCGCTGGATATAACGAATCATATGCTCAGCGAGGGATTGCATGAGCTGTCGATAATTTTCGCTGACTGCTTTGGGCGTGAAGAACCGCGCAGTTTGTTTGCGCTGCTCGTGATGAGGCTTGCCTTCTTGATACAAGATCGGTGGATTCATTTGCTGCGGTAGACGTTCAATTAATTCTGCCCTAAAACCAGCCTGTTTGGTATGCGAGCTACGCAAGATGGTGCGTGCTTGTTCATACCCGCGCACATGCCAAACACCGCTGGCATCTTGCTCAATGGGCCGTGCCTGCGGCTCAACGATCTGTCCCGTTTTTTGCTGCGATAGCGCGGCATGGTCGATTGGACAACGTCCAGAGGGCTGCGTGGCCTGCTCGACGGATGCGTGTGATTGACCCACAGACATGTTCTCTTCTCCTTGTCATGTGTGCATTCGCAGCTGTTTATGAAGCGAGTGTACGATGAAGCTTGGTACCAACTCGCAAAATGTAGCAAAAAGCGGACGAGTGTCAAGGAACAACGGCGCTACACTGGTGGCGAACCTTGTACTGCTGCCCTTTTGGACAAAAACAAAAAGGATGGGATACAGTGTTCCCATCCCCGGCTTTGGTTTTACTGCATTGCCTGTGAGTGCAACAAATGCTCGTGTTCTAGCCTAAACGCGTTGTCTTGTTGCCGACCGGCGATGACTGCGCGATGACGGCGTCAAGATTGCCAAAGCGGAGCTTCGCTTGTGGTTGCAATGGTGTTGGCGTGTTGGGCGCGATTTTGGTGCCATTGACATACGTTCCGTTTGTGCTGTTAAGGTCCGTAATCGTCCACATGTTATTGCTGATCCGGAGTATTGCATGCCTCCGGCTGACACCGTTGGCCGTGCCTCCAAGTGGCGTCAGGTCAATGTCGGGGAAGACGCCGGGATCGGAACAGCCGACCATCAGCTCAGATGCTGTAGCAGGAAGTACGAAACGCGCGCCACTACTAAAGGTAAGTGTGTATTCAATGGCGGGGAAAGCAGGCGCATTGAGCGCATGATACTGACTGGTTAGCTGCTGTAGATCCGCATGTGCCCGGTCGAGCAAGCTTGAAATACGGTCGCGCTCGCGTTCAAGCGTTTGAATATCTTGCTGCTTGCGGTCCATTTCGGCCATTTTTGAAAGATACACCTGCTTGGCCTGAAGGTCTTGACGCACCTGCTGGAGACGCATTTCCTTGAGCTGTAAATCGCCGCGCGCCTCAGCGAGAGAGCGCTCGGTAATGCTACGCACGGTATCGGCTGCGCTGCGTAAATTTCGTTCTTGAGCCGCGATATAATCGCGAACGCTTCTGACTTGAGTTTCCAAATTTGCGATCTCACGTCTGAACTCGTTGGTTTCGCGCTCCAATGTGGCTTTATCTAGCATATCCGCTCCTATGAACAACCATATCTCCCATGCGGAGACGACCAAAACCGCTTAATTGTTGCACTCGCTCGATGTGTTGAACGACAGGTTTTGTTAACGTCAATGGTAGTGTACGTTGTTATTGCTCTTGAAGTTGCTTCCGTACTGGTTTTGGCAGTAACCCAACGGTCCTCAGTATTTTCTCAGCAGTTGCAAACATAATCTAAACAAGTTTTTCTTACGATACAACTATCAAATCGAGCAAGTTGACGTAGTGGCAACAAGCTCAATCATCAGTATGTGAAAGGAAACGGACTATGAAACGAAAATCATATGTTGTAACAGCGGTACTTGTGACAGGGCTAGCCGTTGGTGCCGTTGTCGGACCAGAATTACGTACCACGCCCGCAAGCGCTCAAACCTTGCCGTCAACTCCAACATCATCGGCAGCGCCAAGCGGTACTATGTGGAACACGTTTCTGGATAAACTAGCAGGCACGCTCAATATCCAGCGTTCCGCCCTCGATAGCGCGATCACGACAGCTGGTACAAGCACGGTTGACGAGGCAGTGCAGCAAGGATCACTGACGCAAGTGCAGGCCGATGCCCTTAAAGCACGTATTCAAGCTGGTGATATTGGAGCATTCCATGGCGGTCGTGGCGGTAAGCTTGGTGGAGCACGAATGGGCGGGGTTCAACAGGCAATGCGGGACGCAGCGGCCAACGTGCTGGGTATTACTACCATTGAGCTAACAACGCAGCTGCGGAGTGGCCAAACACTGGCGCAGATCGCGCAGGCGAACGGTACGACCGAACAAGCTGTTGTAACCGCCGCGCTTGCTGCTGCGAAAATTCAGTTGGACCAGGCAGTTGCGGCAGGTACTCTGACACAAGCACAGGCCGACACCGTGTATTCCGCCCTGCAGCAGCACGGCTCTAACGTGCTGTTGCATGGGGGTCGTGGGCATGGTGGCCGAGGTCGATGGGGTGCGCCAACAACGCCGCAAGCTTCGCCTGTTCCATCCACTTCATCCAGCGGCACGGGCGCGTAGGACTACTACCTCAATCGCTTCTAGCAACACGCGACGGATATTGTCTCCGTCGCGTGTTTGTGCAAGCGTTGTATCGTTTGATCCGCAAAGCACATATCTTCCCAATTAGTTCTCAATAATTTCTTCATATCTTTGCAGTAAGCTTTGTCTATGAAGCCTGATCGCAAACGTTCATCAGGAATCACATCGTCTGGTTGAAGCGACCGTCATGCTCGGAGATCGTATCGATGCGATACAAACCGCAGATGAATGGACCAGCGCTATTCAATCATACATAGTTTGGAATTGAGGAGTAACAAGCAATGAACGCATTCGAACGTCGGCCCTGGTTTGGAGGTGTTTTTGAGCGGAATGTGTGGCTCTTGCCATTGCTGCTTGGAATTGGGATTGGCGGGTTTATCTTCGGAATGCCGAGAAATGATTGGGGCTTCCATAATGAACGGCGTGGTGGCCATGGACATGCGATGCAAGCGCCTGTGCAACGCAACGAAAGCGCTCAGCAGACACCACCTGTGGTTCCTGAGCAAGCAGCTCCACGCGGGGAAGGTATGGAACGAGGGTTCGCGGGTGAACGATTCGCAGGCCGCCATGATCGAGGCTTTGGCTTCTTTCCGTTTGCTGCTTCGCGCCTGATACTTCCCGCGTTGTTGATCGGCGCTGGCCTTTGGTTCCTTCGAGGATCACGTGGTGGTAACGGATGGGGTGGGCCTGGACAGGCTGCGACTCAACCGGCTCAAAGTAGCTCGCCGTATAACATGCCGACAGCAGGGAACCAACCTTCGGGATCGGAAACACAAGACCCGCCCACTACGGGAGAAACACGCCGGCTATAAACAAACGATTGGGTGAACGACAACATATCATGGCTAAATGTGGCAGTCGAAGGGAATATTAATTGTTCCGCTCGGCTGCCACGATTTTGTACTAACTCAGGAAGCCGACGTGATGCAGCTTTATCAGCATCTAAGCGTGCAGATTCGTAAGACCTTAGCACTCGATCATTGTTTCCGCGATGGGTTTATACCCAGCTTCAATATTATGGGGGCAGGCGTAAACTCGTACTATGCCCCCCACCAATTCCATTGTCGGGCAACGTTGGGGTGCGATGGTACGCAAAGCGCAGTGATGCCAACAAAATAACCAGCGAAAGAACGCACCATAAACCGGCCCAGGCAATAGCGGGAATGCCGGTCGCTTGAGCCATTATTTGTGCGTCAGTTCGTGTAGCACCATTTGATGCGGAAATTTGCACCAGACCAAAGACGCTATCAACTGCGTTTAACATCATTTGAACGGCGAGCAATAACAAAAGTCCATCGGCCCAGAGTTCACGTAATTTCCGCCCTGCGGCAATCAGCAATGCTGCCAGCACCAGTCCAGCAATCAGCCCAAACGCGTTTCGCACAAAGAGCAGCGACATCACCCCAAGAATGAGTCCTAGGCAGACCAGAACGCGCCGTGCTGGAATTGTAGACGCTGACAAAAGTGTAAGAATCCCGCCAAAGGCTGCGCTGCCCACATATCCAGCGCTGATAACAATCCAGGTGATGCCACCGGCTGATACGGCTGTACCCGACAGATCGGGATTGACGACGAAACGTCGAAACGCGCCACCGGTAAGTGCTGCCGCGATCCCATGGCTTAGTTCATGAACAAACGTCCCATACACCTGAAATGGATAGAGCAACCATCCTACAAATGGAATCCGCCATGCAACGATTGAAACAAGCGCGAGGCCAAGGATGAGTAAAAGTTCGCGCAGTCGCCAGCTTTGTAGATAGACTTGTGCATGTCCGCGTTCCGCGTTCCTAGCCATTGGTCAACGCCTCCTGGTGTACGGACGATTCGACTCGATCAATTGTTGCAGTCGCCCATGAGTGGAGCTGATAACGTTCTTAGGTAACGAACATGACCAGTTCCGCAACCGTGCGCGAACTGGTCAGGAGCCCTCGACCTGTGTGTTAGGCTGTGGTGCTACGACGCGCTAGTGGCTTGCCTGCGCCATCTTGCTTTGCAGGCGCGCCGGGTAGAGCGATCGTAAAGGTCGTGCCTTGACCTATGGTGCTTTCGACGGTGATCGTGCCGCCATGCGCTTCTACGATCCCTTTCACAATGGCTAGCCCTAGCCCTGATGAACCTAGACCCTGCTGACGCGATGCATCCGCGCGGTAAAATCGCTCGAAGACATGTGAGAGCGCATCCGGCGCAATGCCGCTTCCAGTATCTTGGATTCGTAGGAGGACGGAGTCCCCTGCTGTATCTGCCGTAGCCGTAATCGTGCCACCTGCTGGAGTGTACCGCAGCGCGTTGCTAAGTAAATTACTAAGCACTTGCGCCATCCGCTCGGGGTCGACGTCAAGTTGTGGGAGATTAGGCGCGGCTGATACGATGAGTCCAATGCCCTGCTCCTGCGCCTGTCCCCGGTGGGCGGCAGCTGCACGTTCAAGTAGGGACTGCGGCGA
>JASKZZ010000145.1 GCA_030147335.1 Herpetosiphonaceae bacterium
AAAGCGTACTCGCGCATTGAGTGATACAAACTGATCACGCTCGCGTGTAACCAGGACCGTAGATCCCTCGGCCTCAAGCAGTCGCACGACTTGAGTTGCGATCAGCGGATTGATGTCTTTTTCGCGCAGCCTTGTGCCAGCTGGATCAACACCCCAATCATTGCCACCGTGGCCAGGATCGATAACAATTGTGAGACCGGCGAATGCTTGTGAGGCAGCGTGTACCGTTGAAGCACTTGATATCAGGATAGCAAGCAGAACAAGAACAGCTGCGCGAGTAGATGAAGTAATCTGCATGTGTTAAGTTGGGGAAGTCAGAATAAGCGAAAGGGGCGAGGCTGACTCGCCCCCGGGGATTTTCCGTTTACAGCAGAATCAGCATCGGCGTTTCAAGCAATCGCTTGAGTTCCTGCATATATTCCGCCGCTACCGCACCGTCAGCAACGCGATGATCGACCGAGATAGTAGCCTTCATGACCTGGCCGACCACGATCTGACCATCGCGTACAACCGGCTGCTCCGTCGCCGCGCCGACCGCGATAATCGCTGCCTGCGGTGGGTTGATAATCGCCACAAAGCTGTCAACAGGATACATGCCCAGGTTCGATACTGAGAATGTGCCGCGCTGTAGCTCGTCCGGTGTTGCCTTGCCGTTGCGTGTACGTCCAATCAGCTCCTTGGCTTCCGCGCTGATGGTGCCAAGCGACTTCTTATCAACGTCAGTGACTGCGGGCGCAAGCAAACCATTATCGGTTGCCACAGCAATGCCAACATTGATGTAATCGTGGTACTCCAGCGAGTCTTCGGCAAACGATGCGTTGAGAACCGGATACTTCTTCATCGCAATCGCAGCCGCCTTGACGATCATATCATTGATCGTAACCTTGGCATCGCCCGACGCATTCAGTTGCTTGCGCAGCTCAACCACGGCTTCCATGTTGATCTCGCTCGTGACATAGAAGTGTGGCACCGGCGCCTTGCTTTGGACCAATCGACGCGCAATCGTTTGCCGCAATCGCGACAATGGTTCGCGACGCGACCCTGGGATTGGCGCTGCTGCCGGAGCTGGCATTGCTGATGGCGCAGTTGTCGGCTGGGCTGCGGGTTGTACTTGTGGCTGCGCTGGCTGAGCTGGTGCTGGCTGTGCCTGAGTCGGCGCGGGTGTTGCCGCTGGTTGGGCTGCCGGAGCGGCTACGGGCTGTGCGCTTCCACTGCTGACAAACTGCTCAACATCACGCCGCACAATTCGACCGCCTGGACCACTACCGGTGATCTGCGCAATGTTGACATTATTTTCGCGAGCTAGGCGCTTGGCAACAGGTGATGCCGGAACATGACCACCGTCTGCTTGAGCCGACGATGGCTCCATCCGCTCACCGCCGGGTGCTCGACCAGCATCTGTCGATTGCGGCTGGCCTGTTGTCACTTCCTCAACGGTCTCGTCCGCATTGTAGCCTGGAGCGGGCTGGCTGCCACCACTAGATGGCTGACCACCTCCGCTAGTGGGCTGTCCTGAACCGCCCGAGGACTGTGGCGAAGGTGAAACACCCGAAGACTCCTCGGTCTGTTTGGCCGCATCGGATGCGGTCACTGCGCCAATCTCTACATCTGGAGTTGACGCGCCGCCCTGCACGGCACCTACATCGCCGGGATCGCTGCCACCCGCGCCTTGACTTGGAGCGGCCGTAGTTTGCGCTTCAGGCGCAGCTCCATCCGACGGAGCCGCTGCCCCGCCCTCTCCATCAAGCACGGCAATCGTGCTGCCAACCGGCACAACCGCGCCTTCTTGCGCTACGATCTGAGTCAGCTTGCCCGAGCCGAATGCTTCGATCTCAATCGTTACCTTATCGGTCTCGATCTCGGCAATCGGCTCGCCTTTTTTGACATCGTCGCCCACCTGCTTGAGCCAACGGACGATGGTGCCTTCCTGCATGTCAAAGCCCATTTTGGGCATGGTAACGTCGGCCATCCTTAGCTCCTGACGCAAGGTATGAGGCATGAGGTTTTAGGTCTGAGCAGTTCTCAGCGTCCCTCAACCTCATACCTCATGCCTGAAACCTTTACTTAAGCACTTTGCGGATTGCAGCTTCAATCCGAGCGGGCGTGACGACCACCTGATCTTCGAGGTTCGTCGCGTACGGGAACGGAAGCTCACGGAACCCAACGCGCTCAATCGGCGCGTCAGCATAATCAAAACCATGCTCGTACAAACGCGCAGCAATCTCGGCCTGCACACCGTGCGACTCCCACTCTTCAGTGACAACCACAGCACGACCGGTCTTGCGGAAGCTTTCAAGGGCCTTGCTCATATCCATAGGCCGGATCGTGCGCAAGTCGATAATCTCACACTCGATGCCCTCAGAGCTTGACAATCGCTCGGCAACTTCCATGCATAAATGCACAGGCCGCGAGTACGTCACAATCGTCAGGTCCTTGCCTTCACGCGCCAGCCGCGACTCGCCGATCTTTGCTTCGTAATCGTCGGGCACTTCGCCTTTCGCGCCGTACATCAACGTGTGCTCGATAAAGATAACCGGATCAGGGTCTTCCATTGAAGCCTTGAACAGCGCCTTCATGTCGGCGGGCGTTGCGGGCGCGACAACCTTAAGACCTGGTACATACGCGAACATTGGGTCGAACGACTGTGAGTGCGTCGCCGACAGGTTGCGCCAGCCGTTGGTTGTACGCAGCACCATCGGGCAGGTGATTGTGCCACCGAACATGTAGTGCAACTTCGCTGCGTGGTTAATAATCTGGTCAAAGGCCAGCAGCGAAAAGTTCACCGACATAATTTCGCAGATGGGCCGCATACCAAGCATCGCGGCGCCAATTCCGATGCCAATAATTCCCGCCTCGGCGATTGGAGCGTCGCGGATCTTATCTGTTCCGTATTCTTCCAAAAATCCGGCGGTCACACCATACGTACTACCGTAGTAACCAATGTCCTCGCCAATAATAAACACACGATCGTCGTTTAGTTGTTCGCGAAGTGCTGCACGGAGCGCTTCACGGACGGTCATAACTGCCATATTCAACCTTTAGAGGTAATGGGTGTCCGGCGGTAGATGGCGACACGAGATTATGTTCCTGCCAACAGCTACCACCTAGCCCCTACGAACTAATTAAAATTTTGGCGGAATGGGATTAGCATACGCCGTCATCGGATCGAGCCATTTTTCTTCAGCCGCCGGGCTTTGATCAGCGAAATCAACTGATGCCTGTGCTTCAGTTTCGGCGCGCTGGTCGATTTCGGCTGCTTGTTCCTCGGTCATGATGCCATCGTTGATCAACCGCTGACGAAACACAAGATTCGGATCTTTCGTGCGGTACTTTTCAACTTCTTCCTTGGTACGATATTTTTGCGTGTCCTGCGCGGAGTGACCACGGAAGCGATACGTCACCGCCTCAAGCAGCACCGGCCCTTTGCCTGAGCGGGCGTGTTCAACGGCACGCATGGTCGCTTCGTAGGTTGCAATCGGATCATTACCGTCAACGCGTTCCGCCGTCATATCAAACGCGCACGCTTTACGGTAGATTTCCTGCACCGA
>JASKZZ010000395.1 GCA_030147335.1 Herpetosiphonaceae bacterium
TCCCAGCGCTAGCCCAAGCCCATCACCGAGTGCTTCGCCAAGTCCTAGCCCAAGCCCGTCGCCAGCTTGCCCAACTGCAACTCATTTGATTAGCGCTATCCAAGGCAGCGGATCGAGCACAACTGTAACCGGTAGCGTTACCGTTCAGGGTGTTGTCACGGGTATCTTCCCAGGATTGAACACGATCAACCTTCAAGAGGAAGCAGCGGACGATGACGGTAACTCAGCCACATCCGAAGGTATTGCTGTATTTATGGGCAACAGCTTCAGCAGGCTCACCTCGGGTTTGCAGGTCGGCGAAGTTGCGAGCATCAGCGGCACTGCCGGTGATCGTGTCACCAGTGGCGTATCACAGACACAGATCAGCGGAACTGTCACCGTAGCGGAATGTGGCGTGAGTGCAACAATTGCTCCGGTTGATGTCAGTTTCCCGCTCACAGATGTTTCTGACCTTGAACGCTATGAGAGTATGCTGGTTCGTTTTCCACAGAATCTCTTCATCGCCGAATATTTCAACTATGATCGCTTTGGCGAGATCGTGCTTGGCTATGCTGACGATATTTCAGAACTGGGTGGAACAGGCCGCTTCTACAACCCAACCAGCATTACGACACCGGGCAGTGCTGCCAATGCACTTTCCGCGAAGTATGCACTGCGCCGCATCACCCTTGATGACGCTATTTCCGCCTCGTCACCCTCGACACTGACGCACCCGAACGGTCAGCCTTTCAACGCGACCAATAGCTTCCGTGGTGGTGATACTGTGTCAGGTACCACGGGTGTGATCGAGCACAGCTTCGGCGTGTATCGTCTGCAACCAACCTATTACGGCACATATACAGCCAAGAACTCGCGCGATGCTGCGCCAGAAGATGTTGGCGGCAGCTTGAAAGTTGCCAGCTACAACGTGCTCAACTATTTCCTGACTATAGATACAACGAGCGACAGCAGGATTGGGGACTGTGGCCCAGAGAAGACAATGGATTGTCGTGGCGCTGACAGTCAGGTTGAGTTTGATCGCCAGCGCAGCAAGCTGCTGAAGGCATTGGAAACGATCAACGCCGATGTTTATGGTTTGATTGAACTGGAGAACACTACTGGCGTCGAGCCAATGGACGATATTGTGAAGGGTCTCAACGCCACCTTTGGCGAAGGCACCTTCGCGTATGTCAATACTGGCACAGTTGGCACCGACGCAATCAAGGTTGGCATCATATACAAGCCGAGCAAAGTAACGCCCGTTAGTGCATATCAGACTCTGGACGAAAGCGACGACTCACGCTTTGATACTGATCGCAACCGCCCAGCATTGGCGCAAACCTTCGAGGAGAAGGCTACTGGCGCTCGCTTCACGTTGGTTGTCAATCACCTCAAGTCAAAGGGTTCGGGCTGTGGTACGACCGATCCAAATAAGAACGACGGTCAAGGCAACTGTAACCTGACCCGCAAAGTGGCAGCAGAAGCTCTTGTGGACTGGCTTGCTACCGACCCAACCGGCAGCAACGACTCGGACTTCCTAATCGTTGGTGATCTGAACGCGTACGCCAAAGAAGACCCGATCACCGCTATCAAAGTCGGTGCTGACGGCACCCCGAACAACAGCGATGACTACATCAACCTGATCGAAGATCGTCTTGGCACATACGCTTACTCTTACGTCTTTGATGGTCAGGCAGGCTATCTTGACCACGCCCTGGCAAATATGTCGCTCAATAGCCAAGTCACTGGTATTACCGATTGGCATCTCAACAGTGATGAACCTGATATTTTCGACTACAACGACACAGTCCAAGATACAGGTGAGTCATCCACCGAGCGCAAGGGTACCGATGTTACTGATGCACAGAATCCATTCCGCACCTCCGACCACGATCCGGTTATTGTCGGACTGAAATTGAACGCTCCACCAGTCGCTGTTGACGACACCGCCGTAACTCGCCGCAATACTTCCGTCGCTATCTTTGCTCTCAGCAACGACACCGACTTGGAAGGCGACCAGTTCAGCGTCACTAGTTTTACACAGCCCTCCAACGGCACTGTTGACTACAGCAAAAAGAACAACAACTTCCGTTACACGCCGAAGCGAGGCTTCACTGGAACAGATGTATTCACCTACACCATCAGTGATGGCAAGGGTGGCTCGTCGACGGCAACAGTAACGGTAACAGTCGGCAAGTAGTGGCAGCGACCAAGCATATCGTCGATAATGACGATACACTAGACAACAGTTGTAACCGACAAAGCAAGAGCAGCGATGGAGATATCCATCGCTGCTCTTGCTTTGTCCCCTATGCAAATTTTACGGTAGGTTCTATTCAACCCCTGAATGGCGATGACACATTTCAGTGGTTATTGGTCAAGCCAATCCAAACCACCATGCCCACCAATAGTATCGATGAGCTGCATATTGCTACCATCAACATTCATCCGATACATACCGCCAGCGCCCATCATCACCAAGCCATTACCGTCGGGCACAAATATCGCGGTCGGCTGGTCCTCATTGATTCGTGTTATTCGCTGCAAATTCGTTCCGTCGATATTGACCATCCACAGATCATAAGGTTGACCATGGGCTTGAGCGGCTGGAGTTATCGCAGCCAACAGTTGTTCAAATAGTCCATTCGGTGATCGTTCGGAGCGACTCGTTGTTGCCTGAGAAGCGTCACCTGGACCACCTGATGCTGCAAAAATAATGCGCGTTCCATCAGGCGAGAAGCGAGGCGCGTGAAAGGACTTAAACGAACGGTCATCGACCACTACACGTACTTCCCCGGCATCTAACGTAGTAAGCTGGAGTGACACTGTCCCTTCTGCCTCAGTGTCCCCACTATCACTAACCGCAATATAGGCTACCCATTTGTTGTCAAGAGAAACAACAGGCGCGCTTGCATCTGCGATGTATGGTCGCATGGCGCCCGTCATCACATCTACCACAACAATCTCCGGTAGCTGCATCCCGCCTATCTCAGCAGGCGCGGCTCGCAATCCAGTGATCCCAACATATAAAGACTGACCATCGCGGGTCCAGGAAAGATTGTTTATCAAACCTTGCGGCGCATCCCACACAAGATTGGACTCAGACCCGTCATTGTTCATAACATACAGCTTCGAAGTCGGGAGGGGCTGCGTTGCATCGGCAGCAGCCTGCTCCACTACCACATACGCTACTTGTTGACCATCCGGTGAGACAGCTGGATTACTGGCGAAACTGTTGCCTTCAAGCCGGGTAATTGGCCTGGGAGACGCTGCATCACCTCGACTTCGCCATAAGTTGCCCTGTCGGGTGAAGACCAAGGGCGGTAACTGTTGCCCTGGAACCACTGAATCTGTCGTCGTTGTCTGTGTAAAGCTCTGGGGAAAACTACCATTGCGTTGCAAAATCAACACGGTGGCGACAAACATCCCCAAAACCAACCCCCCAGTTCCAAGTAGACGAAAGCGCTGATCGCGCATAGCAGTATCCTTATAATATTGAATAGATAGATTATATTGCAGAAGATAGACGCTAAGGCATTGTATCGAGTGGATAATGATTGTCAAAGGATATTTTCGTAAGTGTACAAGGGCAAGTAATTTGGCGAATGGTCATGGGGTCGTATTCCCATGTAAGGAACTGGCAGGTGTATGATATGTTTGAGACAATATTGATTATCGGCAGTAGAACACACTCCAATGATTAACAAAAGTAAACCATGATAAGGGCGTTTCCCTTATCATGGTTTACTTTTATAAAACGGAAGCGTTGAACACCAGCTTTTAGAAGTTTCTCAAATGTCCGGTCTTAGTGATTGGCAATCAAACTAATCTGTTGTGCGCCACAAATACACACCCGGCTTTGCATTCAACACTAGATGTTGGCACAGAACTGCGCGTCCACGTTGTTTCTCTCGATGACTTAAGGAGTCCTTTAATGTAATACGTGGTCTTGTTTTTCCATCAGTAACTAAAAATCCATCAATCTTTTTCAACGTGTGACTTTCATAATAATCATAAGGCTCGGCTAGCATACTATTCACCTCTATCCCATTTTCTGCTAATACAGTGTCTTTTCCCGTACTCTTCTGCGAACTCCTATACGTTGATGCTTCACCAGCAGCCCAGCAAGAAGATGTGTTATTGATATGTGTCGTATCTAGGACATGTTGTGACGTACGAAATATACCTCTGCTAGACGGGCATGACACGGAAATATGGGAGTTACTTGAATATGTTGAGGTAATACTGGGTGCATCCGAGGGATTTTCTTTAGTCAGAGCAGTTTGTAGGGGTTTGAGATATATTCGCGCGCCGGAGAATATCTTTGTATAACGAGAGTATGGGTGAAGTTTATTGTTGAACTGATAGCCCTTGGAGCTTATGTATAGTAGGGCATAAAGTGAGGATGGATATGTTTGTAAAAATGGTCGTGATCTCCACCCAACCATTGCAAACACTTTATACACAGTCGTTGCAGCAGACTTAATAGATGTACACGTACCGTCTTGAAAAGCATGTTTGTACAAGAAATACGGACGAGTCAGATATACTTTCTCCCACAGATACCAAATATTTCGCACTCGATGCAGGCGTACATACATCAGAAGCCGTTCGATCCGTGCATGAGGCTCCGCTACCTGTGCGCGCGCCAACGTTTGTGCGACCATAATCGACTCTCCAGAAGATCAAAATGAAAAAAAGAAGAGGACGCGTAGTCCTCTCCTTAATTCCGTCCGTCCTGCGTTTCAAGCAACGCAATCACGATATTGAGTACGTCAACATCCTCCAGATCAACGTCTGGAGACGAGGCGAGCATCGTCGCCAGCATCGAACGGTTCGTCTCGTCGGCCAAAAGCCTAGCGAAAACATCAAACAAGCGCTTAACAAGCCAGAACGTGGTCATAAGATCTTCCACGCGCTGAAGATCAAGCCGTACATCTACCAGGAAATTTCGGTCAGCAAGGGCCAGCAGGATCAACCGTTCATTAGCACTGCACGTCACTGCTGTACACAGCAATTCCATCGTGTCGCGCGCAATGTTCACCGTCTCGCCCCGTTCGATGCGGGCTAGCCACGCCTCGCTTATGTCGTATTGGCAATCATCGGCGCTTGCTGTGTCGAGCGTTTTTAGATACTGCTGGAGAAATTTCGGACGCGTAAAGCCATACTGCTCACGCAGTTGCTTGAAGTACGGACCCCAGAGCTGGTGTTCCGACGGTCTTCGCTCGGCTACGTTTGTCTGGGCACGCTGCATAACAACTCACTATCGCGAAAATTATCCTCGGAACGGCAACCTACCTAGAACATATACGGCACACATCCAGATGGGTTTAGAACGACGGCTCCAGCATGTCAAAGTACACCATGCACACTAACATCCCGACGAGTGTACGTCGAGTCGTTTTTCCGACTCTTCCCTAACGATTCAACTTTCATAGATCTCGCTAGTCGCTGCTCCAACGGCGATTCAAGCGCATCGCAGTCGATCAACGTGAGTCGAGCAGACTGCTAGCTTTAGACGGCTTTGAACTTTACACTCGAAGCGGAGACGAGGAGGAAATGTATGAGCTTGTTAGTTGTTCCGATCGTCTGTATCGGCCTTGCTGTGTACGGCTGGGTAACGCTTTTTAGTCATTGCCTACATGAGCACGAGCGTAGCATAACTCACCGGCAGCGCTTCATTCTTTTTGTTGTCCTCATGGTGGGTGTAGTGCTGTCAATTATAGGCGTCGGCCGCGCCGCAAATCCGTTCTTACATATCAAGTAACGGTCACTCTAACACTGTGGCGCTTTCTGTCACAGCCTTGCCTTATTCTGGACAAATAACCGGTGCGTACAAACCGCCAAGAGATAAAGAACTGTACCTGGCAGCAAACCATCGTAACACGACAGGACGAACATGGAACGACAACAAGAATCCGAGCTTGTTACTGCGCGACATCAACTGCTTGCGCTAGAACGAAACCGATTGCATCCACATCGTCATGATC
>JASKZZ010000410.1 GCA_030147335.1 Herpetosiphonaceae bacterium
GAGACTGGCGTGTGGAGCATTTCGGGCCAGCCGAGCTGGAACTACAAGTATTATTTATTTGAAGTGGAAGTGTACGTCCGGGCGACCGGCATGGTCGAGCGCAATATTGTTACCGACCCGTACTCATTGAGCCTGTCGATAAACAGCAAGCGCAGCCAGATCGTCAACTTGGACGCGCCCGAGCTGAAGCCTGCTGGATGGAACGCGCAGACCAAGCCGGAACTGGCCGCGCCGGAAGATATCGTGCTGTACGAGCTGCATGTTCGTGACTTCAGCGCCAGCGACCCCAGCGTACCCGAGGTTGAGCGTGGAACCTTTAAGGCATTCACCCGCACCTCGTCGCTTGGGATGACACATCTCAAGGAATTAGCTCGCGCCGGTTTGACGCACCTGCATTTACTACCAGCATTCGATTGCGCCACAATCAACGAAAACAAGGCCGAGTGGCAATCACCTGATCCGGCAGTGTTGAGCACTTATGGACCTGCAAGCGATCAACAAGCCGAGGCGGTCAAGGCAACAGCAGACCAGGACGGCTTCAACTGGTGCTATGATCCGCTCCACTACACAGTGCCGGAAGGTAGCTATGCCACCAATCCCGACGGCACGACTCGGATCCTTGAGTTCCGAGAAATGGTACAGTCGTTGAATCAGAATGGGCTACGTGTCGTGATGGACGTGGTGTACAACCATACCAGTGCGAGCGGCCAGAACGAAAAATCGGTTCTCGACAAAATTGTGCCTGGCTACTACCACCGGCTTGATCCGAATAGCGGATTGGTCGAAAAAAGTACGTGCTGCGAAAACACTGCGACTGAGCACAACATGATGGAAAAGCTTATGGTGGACTCGCTGGTCACCTGGGCTAAAGACTACAAGGTTGATTCGTTCCGCTTTGACCTGATGGGTCACCATATGAAGCGCAATATGCTCACCGTGCGCAACACGCTCCAGTCTCTCACTATCGCCAAAGATGGCGTAGACGGCTCGAAGATTTATATCTATGGCGAGGGCTGGAACTTTGGCGAGGTTGCCAATAATGCTCGTGGCGAGAACGCAACCCAGCTTAATATGCCGGGCACTGGCATTGGCACCTTCAACGACCGGCTGCGTGACGCTGTGCGCGGCGGTGGTCCATTCGACGACGGCCAGAATCTTAAGCGCCAAGGCTTTGCCACCGGTTTGTTCTTCGACCCCAATGATCTCAATCAAGGGACAGAAGCAGAGCAGAAGAGCCGGTTGCTGCTTAATCAGGACCAAACACGCGTTGGCCTTGCCGGTAATCTAAGGGACTATGTGTTCGTGGATCGCAACGGCAATACCGTAACCGGCCGACAGGTTGATTACAACGGATCGCCGACTGGATACGCGGCTGATCCGCAAGAAACCATCAACTACGTCGAGGCCCACGACAACCAGACGCTGTGGGATGCGGTTCAGGTCAAGGCTCCAGCAGATGCAACACTGGCAGAGCGTGTGCGGATGCACAATCTGGCGACCGATGTAGTTGGGTTTGCTCAGGGCGTGCCTTTCTTCCATGCTGGGCAGGATATGCTTCGTTCCAAATCAGGCACTCGCGACAGCTACAATGCTGGCGATTGGTTCAACCGGCTTGACTTCACCTACCAATCCAACAACTGGGGCATTGGTATGGCACCGGACGCCAACGACGATAGCAAGGCAGTTCTCGAGCCATTGCTGTCTAATCCAGCAATCAAGCCTGGCTATAATGAGATCTTCGACTCAGTTGAACACTTCCGCGAAATGCTCCGCATTCGCAAGAGTTCCAAATTGTTCCGATTGGAAACAGCCGCCGACATCAACGCTCGCGTCCGGTTCCACAACACCGGGCCGGATCAAATTCCAGGCGTGGTCGTAATGAGCATTTCGGACAACAATGGACCAGACTTGGATCGAACCTACGAGCGGATTGTAGTCGTATTCAACGCTACCGACCAAGAGCAAACAATTACCGAAGCATCATTGGCCGGCGTCAGCTTACGACTGCATCCGCTTCAGCGGCGCAGCAGTGATGAAACCGTGCGTTTGTCACGCTTCGACTCGGCGAGCGGAGCATTGACGGTGCCTGCGCATACCACTGCGGTTTTTGTGGACCAGGAGCGGTTCACCATGCATGCGCCACTCGTTTTTAGCACCAACTAACGCTTCGGCCACCGTATAGCTCAAGAAATGGCGCGTCATTTAAGACGCGCCATTCCTTATTTCTGCCTGCGCTTCAGTACTTCCTCTATACTCCTTTTATTATCATTTGGACTTCGTTTGGTCATTTGACAAAGCCTATTTCCTTCGTTAGTATTCAAGTCTCCGCATGTCTCAAAAATTAGTAAACGTCGTTGTTTGCCGGGTCCATTCGCAGGAGGAACACGCATGTCCGTCCACCCCTGGAGGCGTGCAGCTATGCTGCTGCCGTTATTTGCCTTGTTCGCCACGTTGTTACCGTACAACACGGTCGTAGCACAATCTACTCTTGCAACGCAAACTCAGCTTTCTACATTGAGTCAAGCAATAAACGCCTCCGCAACAGTTGAAGACACGGCGCTCGTTCGTCAAAGCTTGCAACATCCCATTCAGGACGACGTTTTCTACTTTGTACTACCGGATCGCTTTAGTAACGGCAATTCCGGTAACGATACTGGCGGCATCGCTGGCAGCCCTACGGAGCATGGCTTCTTGCCTAGCGAGAAAGGCTATTACCATGGTGGTGACATCAAGGGTTTGCAAGCCAATCTTGACTATCTCCAAAGCATGGGCGTTTCCGCAATCTGGATGACCCCAATCTTCAAGAACAAGCCGCTGCAAGATGACTCCTCGAGCCTGAACGGTGTGTCTGCGGGCTACCATGGCTATTGGATCACCGATTTTACACAGGTTGATCCGCACCTTGGCACAAACGAAGATCTCACAAATCTGGTCGCAGATGCACATGGCCGCGGTATGAAGGTCTTTTTCGACATCATCACGAACCACACTGCGGATGTCATTCAATACGAGGGTGTCACAAACACCCCGTATCGCAACAAGACCGATTTTCCTTACAAAGATGCCAATGGCCAAGCGTTCGACGACGTGGACTATGCTGGTCAGACTGATTTTCCGCTGCTCGACGCAAATACCAGCTTCCCGTATAAGCCGGTTGTTCCAGCAGCCGAGGCTACGGTAAAGAAGCCGGAGTGGCTTAACAACCCGATCTACTATCACAATCGCGGCGACACGACCTACGCTGGTGAAAGTTCGACCTACGGCGACTTTATCAAGAGCTTGGATGACCTGTTCACCGAGCATCCCCAGGTCGTCAATGGTATGACGGATATTTACAAGACCTGGATCGAGCAGTTCGGGATCGACGGGTTCCGTATCGATACGGTTAAGCACGTCAACATGGAGTTCTGGCAGAAGTTCGGCCCCGAGATCATGGCCTACGCGGCGGCGAACGGCAAGCCCGACTTCTTCATGTATGGCGAAGTATTTGATGGCGATCCGGCTGCCAAGAGCGTGTACACCACCAAGGGCCAGCTACCGGCCACGCTGGACTTCGGCTTCCAAGGCAATGCACGGGGATTTGCGTCGCAAAGCAACGCGACCAACGGCTTGCGCGACTTTTTTGCCAAAGACGATTATTACACCGATGCCAACAGTAATGCCTACAGCTTGCCGACCTTCCTCGGCAACCACGACATTGGCCGCATTGGCAAGTTCCTAAAGGATGATAACGCCGGCGCGACTGACGCGGAACTGCTAGCACGCGATCAGCTCGCCCATGCCTTGATGTTCTTCTCGCGCGGTATGCCGGTCGTGTATTACGGCGACGAGCAAGGTTTCGTCGGCGATGGTGGCGACAAAGACGCGCGTCAGGACATGTTCCCGAGCCAAGTCGGCAGTTATAACGACGATGACTTGCTTGGTACCGACAAAACAACAGCCGACAACAACATTGATCCGACGCATCCGCTCTACAGCACGTTTAAGAATTACGCTGAAATCCGCAAGGCAAACAAGGCTTTGCGCCGTGGCGCGCAGATTCATCGCTTCAGTGAGGATGGAGCGGGTATTTATGCCTTTTCGCGTATCGACCGCGACGAAAAGATTGAATATGTTGTCGCGCTAAACAATTCCGAACAAGCAAAGAGTGCAAGCATTCAAACGTTCTTGGCGAATGCTGGCTTCAGCGCAGTCTACGCAACAGACAGCGCCGGGTTGACAAGCGACCAGAATGGCAAGCTGACAGTGAACGTTCCTGCGCTTGGTGTTGTCGTCTATAAGGCGGTATCGCCGCTCGGCGCAAACACAAACGTTCCGGATATTTCGATCAGCAAGCCGTTGCCCGACGCCCTTGTGAAGGGACGCGTCGAAATCGAAGCAACGTTGACGGAAGCAAACCGCTTTGCTGAGGTGACGTTTGCGGTCAAAGTAGGAGACGGCGCTTACACAGCGATCGGTACCGACAACAACGCTCCATATCGCGTCTTCTATGATACAAGCGATATCGCTGCTGGCACGCCGTTATCGTTCAAGGCAATCGTCAACGATGTAACGGACGACAATGGCACCAACTATGGCGCATTAGATGTTGCGGCAAACAGCGCAGCAGTTGGGGAAGATCGCGGCAATAATCCAGACTTCGTTACAATCGCCGGCAATCTCCAAAGCGAACTGGGTTGTCCCGGCGACTGGCAGCCCGACTGCGCCAACACCTATCTCAGCTGGGAACGAGGCGATGACGTGTGGCAAAACACGTTCAATGTCCCAGCCGGCAGCTGGGAATATAAGGCCGCGCTCAACAACGCCTGGACGGAGGCGTACGGGAAGAACGGCGCCAATATTGGCCTAAGCCTCCCCGCGAGCACAAGCGTCAAGTTCTACTACGATCACAAGACGAACTGGATCACCGACAGCAAGAACTCGGTGATTGCGACACTAGTCGGATAGTTGCAGAGCGAGCTTGGTTGTGCCGGTGATTGGCAGCCCGACTGCTTGCGCTCGTGGCTCCAAGACCTTGACGGCAACGGAATCTACACTTTTGAAACACGCGCTCTGGTAGCTGGTAACTATGAGGTTAAAGTTGCTATCAACGAAAG
>JASKZZ010000423.1 GCA_030147335.1 Herpetosiphonaceae bacterium
TCCACCACGCGCACTTCTTTGACGATACCTGCTCGTGGTGCAGTGATCTCGTTTTCCATTTTCATCGCTTCAACAACAAACAATATGCTGCCGGCCTCGACATGCGCGCCCTGCTGTACTCGCACCGCCACAATCGTGCCCTGGATCGGGCTAGTGATTGCATTGGGGTCTGGAGCATGTGCGGCTGCGCGTTTTCCTGTTCCGGTTCGACGTGGTTGGGTGGCCGATGCGTCGTTCGATGCAGCTACAGGTGCTACCCCGTCGCCGGCAACGCGTACCTGGAAACGTCGCCCATTGACTTCAACCTCGAAGGTTCGCGCTTGTTCATTGGACACATCGCCGTCTGCCGAATTTATCGTTTCTGCTTGCGACAACGCTTGCAGCTGCGCGTCGGTTACCTGATCACCAATGAATCGAACGGTTGCCTGGCCTTCTTGAAACGCCGCGTTGTCCATCACTATTTGATGGAACGGAATTGTTGTGCGAATGCCTTCAATTGAAAAGTCAGCCAGCGCCCGTCTCATTCGTGCGATTGCTTCTGCCCGGTCCTGTCCCCATGAGATCAGCTTAGCCACAAGTGAGTCATAGAACTGCGGAATTGTGCTACCTTCAACGTAGCCGCTGTCCACACGAATGCCAAAGCCATGCGGCTCGTGATATGTGCTGAGTGTGCCTAGAGCCGGACGAAATCCAGCTGATGGATCTTCGGCATTGATCCGACATTCAATTGCATGTCCATGTAGCTTAATGTGATCCTGAGTCCATGGTAGCTGTTCGCCTTGCGCCACGCGTATTTGCCATTTGACCAAATCAATGCCGGTTACTGCCTCGGTGACCGTATGCTCCACCTGGATACGGGTGTTCATTTCCAGAAAGAAGAATTCACCGTCTTCAAATAAAAACTCCAACGTGCCCACGCCGGTGTACCCAACCTGACGTGCCAATCGCACGGCTGCGTTGCCCATTTTGGAGCGCACATCGGGCGAGATGGCAGGCGACGGACTTTCCTCGACCAGCTTTTGATGCCGTCGTTGGATCGAGCAGTCGCGCTCACCGAGGTAGAGTGTTGTGCCGTGGCTATCAGCCAGGATTTGGATTTCGATATGACGGGGATTGGTGATGTATTTCTCGACATACACCTCGTCGTTCTTGAAGTACGCCGCCGCCTCGCGCTTAGCGCTTTCAAATGCGTCCACAACCTCATCCGCATGAGAAGCTACCTTGAGACCACGACCACCGCCGCCAGCACTTGCCTTGATTGCGAGCGGATATCCAAACTCATCGCCAAGCCGCAGCACCTCATCGGCTGTTGTAACTGGTTTGGTTGTTCCGGGTACAACTGGCACAGCTGCTGCGATTGCCTCGTTGCGAGCCGGAACTTTTCCGCCCATGCGCTCCATTGCCTCGGGCGTAGGTCCAATAAAGACGATTCCTGCGTCCTGGCACGCACGAGCTAAATCGGCATTTTCAGCCAAAAAGCCATAGCCTGGATGAATTGCATCAGCGCCAGCTCGACCCGCGGTTTCAATAATTGTGTCAATTCGCAGGTAACTCTCGGTTGGAAGGGGCGGACCAATCAGATACGCGTCGTCGGCATACTGTACATGCAGCGCGTCACGATCCGCTTCGGAGTACACTGCGACGGTGCGAAGGCCCAATTCTTTACAAGCACGCATCACGCGCAGTGCGATCTCGCCGCGATTGGCGATCAAAACAGTTGAAAACAAGCGGCGCTCCATTGGGTCGATCAAAAACGAATGTCAGGTCGGAATGTACGTGATCGCATGGTGCTATAGGTTGTGCTCGATCATCCTGTTACAGCCCAACAACGCCATAATCGCCACCACGATTCCGACGCAATCGCTCAACAGCGTTCCAACGCAAACTCGTTGCTGTTCGTGTTGGCCGCAGCCCTTGAACAACAAGTCTGGCTGACTCGCGCCATTGTTGACGTGGCGGTATGTCCGTCGGCTGCGACGTTGTGTATTCAACTGCAAGATACAGCTGAACTGCTGCAAGTGCCGCTGCTACCTCGTCGTCTGCCGGCTCGATCATGTTAGGCGTAGGCTTCATCGCTGCCATTATATGCTAGCCACGAAATATTGCGCAAACCGTGCGCTGCGTGCCGGGACCATAAAATAATGCCCACGCTTGTTTCTTGCGCTTACACTTTCGGGTAGATTATGCTCGCTGGTTGTCGCTCCAGCAGCGTGAGCGCTACAACTCGCCAGCGCCACTGAGCACGAGGCTTTAATCCCGCATACGAAAAGCTGCGATTAAGCTGATCCAGTGTCGGAAAATCAATGCCACCAGTGCCTAATACGCGCTGCATAATGTTACCCAGGACACTGTCGGCTGCAAGAAGGTTCATGCAGAAGAATTTGCCCGAAGGTTTGAGCATACTCCAGATCTCGTTGAGGGCGGCTGCTTGATCGCCGATTTCATTGAGCGAGCCACCCATAACAGCGCCCGACACGCTGCCAAAAACGAAGGGCAATCGTTGTGCCGTGCAGCGAATGTAGGAAATACGCAAGCCACGCTCATTTGCGCGGCGGCGTGCTTCAACCAGGAACGGCATTGAATGGTCGATCCCTGCCACAATAACGCCTGGACCCGCCAAGGCGCGTGCGTATAAACCGGCAGAGCAGGCAACATCAACAAACACTTGGCCAGAAGCAGGCTGCATAAGGCCACGCACAAGGGTTAGCTCCTCATGCAGCGAAAAGTGACGGCCACTCATTAAGCTGAGTGCGGCCCAACGCCAGGCACGCTCGTAAAAGCGTGCGGTCGGCGGTAGATAATTCGTGATCTGTGTCGGTGTATAGGATACAGGCGCATCGCCAAGCGCATCCCACACGCCTGAACGAATCGCGGTTTGACCGCCGCATTCATCGCAGTGCAGCGCGCCTGCAACGATTTCGCCGTGTTCTTCTAATGGACCAAGCAAGGTTAATGGATGGTGTGCGCAAGCGGGGCAGCGCAGCGTTGGCAATAAGTCTGCGTACATCGAACGCCTCCTCGCACTGCATTGTACGCTACGATAACAAATGACGCTGCATCAAATGCTCTCGCGTCATAGGTAAGTGTATATGTTGTGCCGTGCTACCCTTACGTCGCCGCCGTTACCTCCCCCGCTGCCCTACGATTCAATCATTAAGCGTTAATACCGTATCGCGTTGAACGAGATCGTCATATGTTTCACGCCGTTGCAGCACGCGCACATTTCCGTCACGGACCCCAACCAGCGCTGGTCGTGGCACGAGGTTATATGTACTTGCCATACTTAGTGTGTAAGCTCCCACCATTGGCACGGCAAGTAGCGCGCCCGGTTCAAGCGCAGGTAATGGTACATCACGCAGCAGCACGTCGCCGCTTTCGCAATAACGTCCAACGACAGTAACAGGAGATGTGGCTTGTTGGACTAGTTGGTCGGCTCGAATAGCAGAATAGCGCGATTGGTACAGCGCAGGACGGATGTTGTCGCCCATGCCGCCGTCAACTGCCACAAACGTGCGTATGCCGGGGATATTCTTGACACCAACTACCCGATACAACGCAACGACCGAACGCGCAATGACGGATCGTCCTGGCTCGATAACCAGTCGTGGCAGCGGCATATCATGTCGCTCACAGCCCGTTATCACAGCTTTGGCCAGCGTTCGGACATACACATCGATGTCGGTTACAGGGTCGCCTGCTTGATATGGCACGGCAAGCCCACCGCCGGGACTCAACTCTTGCAGCGTCCAGTCATGGCGTTGTCGGAGTTCCGCCGCAAAATCCAGCAAGCGTTCCACGCCTTGCGCTAACGGCTCGTATTCCGTAATCTGCGAACCAAGATGAGCATGAACTCCTACCAGTGTTAATCCCGGTGATTGTAATGCGATTTCAGCAGCTTCCCGCGCCATGCCCGTTTCGATTGGCAGACCAAACTTCGAGTCAAGCTGGCCGGTTTGTACATGTGCGTGAGTATGTACGTCAATGCCTGGATTGAGCCGAAGCAAAATTGGCTGCGGTTCATAGCCTTGTTGGATTCGACTCAGAGTTAGTTCAGCCAGTAGCCGTAGCTCATCGAGACTATCAACAATGATCCGACCGATGCCCCAGGCCAACGCTTGTTCTAGCTCA
>JASKZZ010000450.1 GCA_030147335.1 Herpetosiphonaceae bacterium
AACATCTGCTGCACCTGCTCAGATAGCTGATCCAGCTCAATCGGCATCTCAACCGACGGCTCGTTAATATCTCGCACCACAAGCGCCGCGATACCTTCAGCATAATCACCCATGCGCTCAAGGTCGTCTGCGACACGAACAGCAGCCAGCAAAAAGCGCAGATCAGTTGCTAGCGGCTGCTGTCCGGCAATCAGGTGCAGCACCCGTTCTTCGACATTCGCGCGCCGCTCGTCGATGTCGTCGTCCTCACGCATAATACGACGAGCCGCCGAAATATCGTTTTGCCGCAGCGCACGAAGCGCGCCGCCAATCGCATGCTGCACGGCTTCATTCAGCTGAGTCAATGCCCGTTGAACCTCGGACAGCTCGTACAAAAAATGTGTTCGTGACTTTATCATGGCTTGTCCCGGGCAGATGCTACATGCGGATACCCGCTTGTCCATACTGCTGACTCAAGGCTTGCCGTTCGCAAAAACGGTGCCCTCCACTTCACTTGTCCGGCACATCAACTCGCATCACCCCAGCTCTACCCAAAACGACCTGTTATATAGTCTTCCGTCCGTTTGTCGCGTGGTTGATTAAACATCCTGTCGGTTGGACTATCTTCGATAATCTCACCGTTCAGAAAGAAGACTGTACGATCTGAAGCTCGTGCGGCCTGCTGCATGTTATGTGTCACCAACACAAGTGTGAACTCGTTTTTCAACTCAATCAGCAGCTCTTCGATCTTCAGGGTTGCGATAGGATCCAAGGCAGACGCGGGTTCGTCGAGCAGAATGACATCCGGCTCGACCGCCAGTGCACGGGCAATACATAAGCGCTGCTGCTGACCACCTGATAAGGTTAAGGCTGATTGTTTGAGCTTATCCTTGACCTCGTCCCACAGGGCCGCGCGACGCAGCGACTGCTCCACCAGATCATCCATGCGGACTTTCAAGCCCAGAATCCGTGGCCCAAACGAGATATTCTCATAGATGGATTTTGGAAACGGATTTGGCTTTTGGAAGACCATCCCGACATAGCGCCGCAGCGCGACAACATCGATTTGCGGACCTAAGATATTGACGCCGTCAAGTAATATCTCGCCTTCCACACGTGTATGAGGAATCGTGTCGTTCATGCGGTTGAGGCAGCGTATAAATGTAGACTTACCACAGCCTGAAGGACCGATCAGCGCGGTTATTGAACGCTCGCGAATTGGCAGCGTGCAATCGAAAAGAACCTGTTTATCGCCATAAAAGAAGTTAATATGCTTAACCTCAATCTTAACCGGTAGCTCCTCTGCTTCAGATTGCGTCGATAACACCCGAATTCGGGGAGTTTGCGTCATAGCATGCTCCATGTCACAAGCAGCCTGGCATTATGACCAGGCTGCTTGTGTAGTGTGCCATGGGTTGCAATTCGATGCAAACTGCGGCGCTGTATTCATGCCCCTGATAGGAGCAGCTTATCCAAAACGACCCGTAATATATTCTTCGGTACGTTTGTCTCGTGGATTGGTAAATAGCTGATTGGTATCGCCGTACTCAACCAGGGTACCGGCACGGTCATTGTCGATCATAAAGAACGCAGTATTATCGGAGGCGCGCGCCGCTTGCTGCATATTATGCGTCACAATCACAATCGTGTATTGGCGTCGCAACTCAAACATCAACTCCTCGATCTTCAACGTCGAGATCGGATCAAGCGCGGAACAAGGCTCGTCCATCAAAATCACTTCCGGCTCGATTGCCAGAGCGCGGGCGATACACAAGCGCTGCTGCTGACCACCCGATAACCCGAGCGCCGATTGCTTGAGCTTATCCTTCACTTCTTCCCACAGGGCCGACCGTCGCAGCGACTGCTCCACCAGCTCGTCCATCTCCGACTTCGAGCCTTTCCAGCCGTTGATTCGCGGCCCGAACGCGATGTTATCGTAAATTGACTTGGGAAACGGGTTGGGCTTTTGGAAGACCATCCCGACATAGCGCCGAACCTCCACCACATCAACATCGTCGTTATACAGGTTACGACCATGAAACAACACTTCGCCCTCAACCCGCGCGCCCGGCACAAGATCGTTCATACGATTGAATGCGCGAAGAACAGTGCTTTTGCCACAGCCGGACGGCCCGATCAGTGCTGTGATTTTTTGCGGCGCGATTTCTAAGTTAATATCCTTAACGGCGCGAAAGCTTGAGTAAAAAATACTCATTTGCCGCGCTTCAATCGCGCAGCCACCGTTTTGTAGTTCTCGTTGGGTCATGAATTACAAGCTCCTTCGGAAGCGGTTGCGTAGAATAACAGCGATTGAGTTGAGTGAAAGTAGAATGACCAGCAGTACCAAAATTGCTGCCGCCGCAATATTCTTGAACTCGGCCTGGGGCTGCGATGTCCAGTTGTAGATTTGGATTGGCAGCACCGTAAAGCGCGAGAACGGTCCGTCCGGATCAACCACAATATATGTCGACGCGCCAATCACGATCAACGGCGCAGTTTCTCCAATTGCACGCGACATCGCTAAAATATTGCCGGTCAGAATACCAGGCAAAGCCATCGGCAACACATGATGCCAGATTGTTTGCCATTTGGTCGCGCCCACGCCATAGCTGGCCTGCCGAATCGAGCTTGGTACCGCCCGAATCGCTTCCTGCGCGTTGATGATGATGAGGGGCAGAATCAGCAAAGCCATTGTCAGCGCGGCGGCGAAGATCGTCCGGCTGTTATCGTTATTGATTCCAAATACTTGTCCGCTGGTGAAACCACCAAACAAGCGCACGAAAATCGATAATCCGAGCATACCGTAGATGATCGAAGGCACGCCCGCCAGGTTGTTGATATTTGTTCGGATCAACCGCTCAAAAGCTCGATCACCACGCGCGTATTCTTCCAGATAGATCGCAGCGCCGACGCCGAGAGGCAGCGCAATCAAGATCGTGATCCCAATCACCCACAGCGAACCAAGGATCGCAGTTCGCACGCCTGCTAATGACGGCGCGCTTGACATCGGCGTGTTGATAAAGCTCCAGCTCAACCACGAGCGGAATTGCAGGCGGGCATCTGGATGGTCCTCTACCATCTCGGCGTCGATCGCAGCCTTGCTGAACAATGACTCAGTAAGTGGCCAGCTGCGCTCAACTCGCTCGCGAGCAACATCTTCCAAAATGACCTGCCAGACTGCTTCCTTGGTACGCTCCTCAAACGGAACTTGCCGATCTAAGTTGCGAAAGCGGCCAGCCGACACATTTTCTTGAAGAATCGCGACTAATTCTTCTTTAGATACATCGTCAAGCTGCCGGTTTTGGAGCAGCTGCTCGGGTGGATTACGGTATTCCAGGGCAACATAGCCAAACGCGCCGTTGATAATGTTCAGCAACAGCATCAGCAGCATGACAAGGGCTAGCGCCAGCGCTGATATGAACAACCAGCGATATATTGAACCTTTGCGGCGACGCGTGTCGATGTTTTGTTTCAACGCTTGCTCTGACGGCAGGTTACGATCCACTAATTCCTGCCATCGTCCTGAATCTAAACTCATTCATACACCTCGCGGAACCGACGCACAACACGTTGGCTAATGATGTTAAGCGTGAGCGTTATCAGGAACAGCGTCAAGCCGATCGCATACAAGCTCGTATAATCAATCGAGCCGTAGCTGATGTCGCCACCACTGATACGCGCGATATGCCCGGTCATTGTTTCAGCGCCCTGAAATGGATTTGCCGTCAGCTTTGGACCAGCTCCCGCCGCAATCGCCACGATCATGGTTTCGCCCACCGCACGCGAAACACCTACAATGATCGCAGCAACAATGCCGGAAAATGCCGCCGGGAGAATGACTCGTGTGGCAACTTCCAAACGTGTCGCGCCAAGACCATAAGCGCCCTCACGTAAGGAGCGCGGCACCGCGCTCAGCGCATCCTCACTCATCGAGCTAATGATTGGCGTGATCATAAAGCCCATAACCAGACCGGCCGAGGCTGTGTTATAAAAATCGACCCTGTCGCTGCCAAAGATGGAACGCAACAGCGGTGTCATAAAAGTCAATGCAAAGAAGCCGTAGACCACGGTGGGTACACCGGCAAGAACTTCCAAAATCGGTTTAAGGATTGCACGTCGTCGTGGCGACGCATACTCACTTAGATAAATAGCAGCAAATAAACCAAGTGGTACAGCTACTAACATCGCGAACATAGTCGTCATCAACGTAGCGGTAACAAGCGGCAAAATGCCGAATTCACCAATGGACGGCTGCCAAACTGTATTAGTCAAAAAGTCAATCAAACGTACTTGATCATTTCGGAAAAAGCCAAGCGCTTCGTTACCTAAAACAAAAATAATCCCGACAGTTGTCAAGATTGAAATAGCGCCACAAAGTAACAACAAAAATTGAATAACATTCTCACCAACTCGCGGACGTTTTGTAAGACGTTGCGCAACATCAACCTGTTTGGCAACTGCGCCGGTTGCCCTTGTTCGCGCCCTGACATTCGCTCGTTCGCTCATTGTCGCCTGCTCCTTAGATGAGCATTTCAAACAGATATTTCAATATTCAATCGGACGAGGATGCAAAGACACACTTCGCATCCTCGTCACAAAAATATTCTAACCTATTAACCCTTACTGGTTAGCATCCTGCCAAGCCTGCTTGGCTTGGTTCAACGCCTCGGCACTCGCCGGGAAGTAGCCAACATCCTCGATCTCATCGTTGACGTTCGTCAGGTAGAAGTTGATGAAATCTGCTACTTGTGGCTTTGCCTCCATCACACTGCGAGCCGAGTAGATGAACAGCGGTCGCGCCAACGGATACTCACCGTTTTCTGCGGTCTCCGCAGTCGGCTCAACATCGTCAATCGAAATTGCTTTCAGCTTATCCTGGTTTTCCTGATAGTAGGCAAAACCGAAGAAACCAATCGCATACGGGCTACCTTCAATACCTTGCACCAGCACGTTGTCATCTTCGCTTTGCTGCAGGTTTTGTGCTTGCAGCAGGCTTTCCGGCTTTTCGTCGAGAATTTCCTCTACAAAGAAGTCGAATGTGCCGCTATCGGTACCCGGTGTAAAGCGACGAATTGTCTCGTTCGGGAAGCTTGGGTCAATGTCCGACCAGTTGGTAGCAGTTGTAAAAACCTGTGCTAACTGTTCCTTGGTCAAGTTTGTAAGAAAGTCGTTCTCGCTGCTGACGGCTACCGTTAGGGCATCGGTTCCAACGCGGAACTCGATTGGCTCCCGGTCAGCACCACAAGCCTCGATTTCTTCTTGCTCGATTGCACGGCTAGCATTGGCAATATCGGTTTCTTTGGCCTCACAAAAACGCTCAAGTCCACCACCGCTGCCGATGCTGTCGACCGTAATGTTACCGCCGTAGCCTTCCGACTTGAAGCGCTCGGCCATGCGCTGGCTCAACGGGAATACGGTGGAGCTGCCAGCGGTAATAATGTCACCCGTAACAGCACCCGGATCAACCTCGGGTAGCTCGATCGCTGCAACTTCGGTCCCTGCTGTACCTGTTGCTGTTGTTCCAGCACCTGCCGCAGAAGCCGCCGCCGATGGGCTAGCCATCATTGACGCCATCGCAGATGGTGACGCCTCTGCCGACGGTGACGCTTCTGCCGACGCTGAAGTTTCTGTTGAGGCACTTGCGGCCAATGATGTTGCTGCCGATGCCGTAGTTGAAGCTGTTCCCGACGCTGCGCTTGAACCAGTACCCGTACCGGTCGCACTGCCACACGCCGCGAGAATACTCGCCAGCATCAATCCCATAATTAGCGCACGAAAC